>JADZEM010000058.1 GCA_020850535.1 Chloroflexota bacterium | reverse complement strand
GATTGCATGTTGATGTCGTCGTGCCGCCGCGTCGGGGCTTGAAAGCCCCGCCTACCATCCTGCAGTCGCTGCGCGACGCTCCAGGCTCGCCAGCCCCAGCCGTTCCCGACGGCCGTCGCGCAGCGACTGAATGCGTGTAGGCGGGGACTTCAGTCCCCGACCGCCCGTTCCACGATGCTTCGGGGACACCAATGAACATGCAATCACCCTGGGAATGCAGGCGTGGCGAATGCGGGGTGTGCGCGCTGCGTCTGCTTGCCGGCGCTCGAACTCCCCGACCGCTTCTTGTACGCCGGCGCAAGGGGTGACAGCCGAAGCCGTCACCCCGGTGTGCGCCACCACTCCTGCTAGACCGCGCGCAATCCACCTCGGGCCGCGCCCTTCGGGCCGGCCACGCCAGGACGAGCGCCGACGGCCGGGTGTCCCGTCGGCCGTTCGGGGGCATCTGCATCGCCAGCTGCACGCCGCCAGTCACCGATGGCGTGGGTCAGCGCGAGGCTCGCACGGACAAACGCGCTGCCCGGGGCCACCGCGGCCCGCGCTTCCGCCTGCCGGCCGCCAACAGCAAGCTCAAGCACCGATGCCGCGCACCGATGGAACTCGGCGTGCAGCTCTCGCACCGGAAGGTACTGCGGGTGCTGACGGTCGGCCGGACCGATCTCCTTGTACAGCCACGCGCCGAACGGGCAGGCATCGTCGCGCCGCGCTGTCGGGACGTCAACCGTCGCCTGGCCCCCCGCGATGGCACGCTCAAGGTGCAGCCGCCAGCGAGCATGTGCGCGGACCGCGGCCAGCAGGTGTCGGTCACGATCGGAGCCTTCTTCCGCGTCGGCGTCGGTACGGAAGCCTCCGACGACGCCCTGAAGCTGCTCGGCGGTCGCTGCGAGCACCTGCGACTGATCGGACATCTCTCCGACCTGCGCGCTCATCTCCTCGGCGGCGGCAGAGATCTCTTCGGTCGCGGCGCTGTTCGCCGCCGAGCCCGCGGTAATCGACCGAATCGATCCGCCAACCTCCTCAGACGCACCGACGATGGACTCAGATGCGGCGGTCGTCTCCTCGGCCACTGCCGTGATCGACATCATCGTTTCGCTGGCCTGCCGGCTGCGCTCGGCCATCTCCTGGGCAGCCGTCGCGATGGCCTCGACCTGCCCGACGGTGTCGAGCATGGCCGTCAGGATCGCTTCGAGCGCCCGGCCTGCCTGGTCGGCCTCAGCCGAGCCGTCGTTCGCCTTGACCGTGCCCTGGGCAATCGCCTCGACGGCCTCGCGCGTCCCCTGCTGCACTTCACGAATCAGCTCGGCAATCGACTTCGTCTCGCGCTGAGAGCGCTCGGCCAGCTTGCGGACCTCGTCGGCCACCACGGCGAAACCACGCCCATGCTCGCCAGCGCGGGCCGCTTCGATGGCCGCGTTAAGGGCCAGGAGGTTCGTCTGCTCGGCAATGTCGTCGATGGTCTCGACCACCGCGCCGATCTTCTCGCTCAGGCCGCCGAGCTCCTCGACCTTTCTTGACGCCTTTTCCACCACCGCATGAATCTCAGCCATCCCATCCACCGTGCGACGAACGGCCAGCGCGCCCTGTTCGGCAGCCTCCTGCGTGTGCTGGGCAGCGCTGGCGAGCGACTGCGCGTTCATCGCGACCTGGCCGACACCCGTCGCCATGCGCTCGGTGTTGGCCGACGCGTCTGAGACCGAAACGGTCTGATCCTGCGCGCCCTGTGAGACCTGTCTGATCAGCACCTTGAGCTGGTCGACGGACTGGTTGCTCACCGATGCCGCCGACGCCTGCTGGTCGGCGTTGACCGCGATTTGCTGGATGCCGACGGTAACCTGTCCGACAACCTCGCTGACCTGGTCAGCCGACCTCCCCAGGTGCGTCGACGAGTCGGCGACTTCGTCGGCGATCTGCTTCACCAGCCCGATGGTGTCTCGGAGGCTGGAACCCATCTCGGCGAACGCTGCGCCGGTGAGACGGAAGCTGTCGATCATGATGTTGAAGTCCTCGGCCATCGCACCGAGCTCATCCTTGCCAGAGACCTCGACCGTCTGGGCCGTGACGGTCGCCGTCTGGGTCAGGTCGCCGGCCGCCAGTGCCTTCGCGACGCGCACAAACGACGGCAGATCCTCGCGCGCGATCTGCTGCGCGGCGATTGTCAGCAGCCGCACCGGACGGACAATCCGCCGCGTCGTGATCCACCAGGTCACCGCGACCATCAGGATGGTCAACAGCCCACCAGCCAGCAGGCCGTTTCGGGTGTTCTCGCCGATCCGTGCGAGCGTCTCCGTTCGGGACAGGCTGATCTCTACCAGGCCGACGGGCTGATTGGCGAAGTTCCGCAGCGGGGCAGACATCACCGCGAACGGCTCGCCGTTATGCATCACCCGCGACACAGCAGCCGATCCGCCAGCGAAGACCGCCGCGCGCGTCGCATCGTCGACCGGGAGAGGCTGGTCCGTCGTCGAGGCGAACACCTTGAAGGCGGGCGCGCCGTCCTGGCCGCCGCCGGCCGGGCGGATGTACACGGTCAACTCCGCGCCAAACGCCGCGCGCAACTGTTCGAGTACGACGCGGTCAAGATCCATGCCCAGCTCGAACGTGCCGACGTGTCGACCCTCGAACGTGACCGGCACCACGCCACGGATGCCGTAGCCCGCCACACCCTCTTCGAGGCCGCTGACGGGCCGCCGCTCCTGGTTCGCGACGAGGACGGTCTTGCGGATCTGGGAGAGGTCGTCGCCGAACTTCTTCAGATCGTGCAAGCGGACGAACGACGTTGCCGGTGCGAGGTGGAACTGCGCCTGCGGCACGCCGTACTGGCGGTTGAGCTCGGCGTAGCCCGGGCCCACGGCGGCGATCAAGGCGTCACGATCCTGGCGGGCGAGTGCTTCTCGCACGACAGGATTCTCCGCCACGACAGTCGCGCCGGCCAGCGCAAGCTGCGCGCGCGCCTCGATCTTCTGCGCCAGCGTCTTCTGGAGATAGTCGAGACGCTGTTCCTCTTGGGCTTCGAGAATCTGATTCTGCGCGAAGACGCTGATGCCGGTGGTTACGCCAGCGGTGAGTACCAGCGCCAACACAACGGGAATGAGGATTCTCAGTTGGATGTTCATGGTTGCTCCCAGGGCTGCTGAAGTCGACGGCGCCATTCACACTCACCGCAATCCTGCGAGAGAAGCCGCCACTTCAATGCACAGACCGGAGGAACAAGGCCCCGGGACTTACCAGGTACAACGGCGTCGGCAGCCCAAAAGGGGATACCCCGCCGGGGTTCGCTCGGCCAGCCGCGAGCAGTACACCTGCGCCGGAATGGATCTGCGGCAGCCAGGTGGCGCTTCGCCCGATAATGTGCGTGTATGGTCACCACCGGGACGCAGATCACGTGCGTATAGCCCTCAACGCCCAGCTCCTCTCGACCAGCGCGAGCTATCGCACGGCGGGTATCAACCGGGTCATCTACCACCTGCTGGACGAGCTGCCGCGCGTCCCGGGCGACGAGGAGTACCTCGTCTATGCGCCGGCCAGCGACCCGAATCGGCAGCTCCTGAGCCGCCCGCGAGTTCGCCGCCGCCTCACCCATCTGCCCGTCGCTCGGCCGCCGGTCCGCATCGCCTGGGAACAGAGCGTCTTACCCCTCGAGCTGCTCCGCGAGCGCGCCGACCTGCTTCACGCGCTCGGGTTTGTGTCGCCGTTCGGCTGGCGTGGCAGGAGCGTCGTCACGGTCTACGACCTCAGCTTCCTGCGATTTCCGGAGGTCTTCAACCGGGGCAACCGCTTCTACCTGGGCACGTTCACGCCGTCGTCGCTGCGCCGCGCCGACCGGGTCATCACCATCTCGGAGAGCACCCGACAGGATGTCATCGAGCTGTGCGGCGTGGCCCCAGAGCGGGTCACGCCGATCCTGCTGGCCGCCGACGAGCGCTTCCGCCCGGCCACGCCCACCGACATCGGCGTCTTCCGTCAACAGTACAGCCTGCCCGAGAGGTTCATTCTCTACCTCGGGACGCTCGAACCACGGAAGAACATCGAGACGCTGGTGCGGGCCTACGCCCGACTGCGAGAGCACGGGAGCACTGACCATATCCTGGTGCTGGCGGGCGGGCGCGGCTGGCTCTACGACACGATCTTCGCGCTGGTTCAGTCGCTCGGACTGGCCGACTACGTGCGCTTCCCGGGCTTCGTGCCGGCCGAGCAGCAGGCCCTGTGGTATAGTAGCGCGACCGTGTTCGCGTTCCCGAGTCGGTTCGAGGGCTTCGGTCTCCCCCTGCTGGAGGCGATGGCGTGCGGCACCCCCGTCGTCTCATCGTGGGCCTCATCCCTGCCAGAAGTGGTCGGGGATGCCGGACGGCTTGTCGATCCGTCGGATGTCGAAGGATTGTCGGCAGCGCTGTGCGAGCTGATGAACGACGAAACGCTGCGCGCCGAGCTGTCGGCGGCCGGCCTCGCACGAGCGGCGACCTTCTCATGGCGTCGGATGGCCGAGGAAACGGTGCAGGTCTACCGCGAGGTGCTTCAATCGTGACCGCTTCGCGCGCCGCGGACCGCCGCGTCGGACGCTTCCAACCACGATGACCGTCGTCGATCCCCAGGGTCGTGTCGGCGTCGCCCAGGCTCCCCGCCCAGGCCCGTCCGAGCGCGCTGACGGCCCGTCCGGCGGCCGCCGCGACTGGGTGCTGACGGTCGTCCACGTCGCCACTGACGCCGCCATGATCGTGCTGGCGTTCTTCACCAGTTGGGCGATCCGCTACGTGGCCGAGATCGGGCCTGAGATCGAGGAGACGAACTACGTCCCATTCTCGGTCTTCGCGCCGGTCCTTCTCGGACTCATACCGGTCTCGCTGCTGGCGATCGCGTTCAGCGGTCTCTACCGCCAGCGGCGCGGCACCGAGTGGTTCGACGATATCCCGAGCGTCACGCGGAGCATCGCCCTCGCGACCATGACGCTGTTCGCCGGCGTGGCCCTGCTGCGCTACCCGGCCACCTCCCGCCTGACGTTCATCCTGACGTGGTTCACCGCCACCCTGTTCGTCATTCTCGGGCGGGCCATCGTCCAACTGGTCGCCTCGATCCTCCACCAGCGGGGCATCGGCGTCGAGCGGGTGCTGATCGTGGGCGGGAACAACCTTGGCCGCATCATCATGCAGAGCCTCGCCTCGCGCGCTCACCTGGGGTACTACGTCGTCGGCTTCGTGGACGACGACCGCGCCGGCGACTTTGGCCGGTTCCGGCACCTGGGCGGCCTGGACGACGTCGAGCGGCTGGCCGAGGAAGAGAAGATCGACCAGGTGATCGTGGCGCTGCCGGCCGCGTCGCACGCCGCGATCCTCCGCATCGTCGATCACTGCCGGCAGGGACAGGTCAGCTTCAAACTGGTGCCCGACCTCTACGAGATGAGCCTCAGCCGCGTGGACGTGGATACCGTGAGCGGCATCCCGCTCATCGGATTGAAGGACGTCGCGATCATCGGCTGGAACGCCCTGACCAAGCGGGCCATCGACATCGTGGTGGCGTCGCTGGCCCTGCTGGCGCTCTCGCCGATCCTCGCCGTCATCGCGCTGCTGATCAAGCTCGAATCGCGCGGGCCCGTTCTGTACCACCACACCCGCATCGGCAAGAACCGCCTGCCGTTCACGATGTTCAAGTTCCGCTCGATGCGCCAGGACGCCGACAAGCTCCGCGCCGCGATGCTCAAGGAGCAAGATGGCGACAATCGGCTTTTCAAGGATCGGCGCGACCCTCGGATCACGCGGGTCGGCGGCGTGATCCGCCGCTGGAGCCTCGACGAGCTGCCACAATTCTGGAACGTGCTGATCGGCGACATGAGCGTCGTCGGCCCGCGCCCGCAGATTCCGCCAGAGGTTGCAAATTACGAGGATTGGCATTACAAAAGACTGGCAGTATCGCCTGGACTGACAGGTCTCTGGCAGGTCAGCGGTCGAAGCGAGTTGACCTTTGACGAAATGGTCATCTACGACATCTACTACATCGAGAACTGGTCGCTCGGGCTGGACTTCCGCATCCTGTTGCGGACGGTGCCCGCGGTGCTCCAGGGTCGCGGGGCGTTCTGACAGCAACAGATGAGAATCGCACTGACGCATGACTATCTGAACCAGTATGGCGGGGCTGAGCGGGTTCTCGAACAGCTACACAGCTACTACCCCGACGCTCCGATCTACACCTCAATGTACGACGCGAACGTGATGCCGGCGGCCTACCGCTCGTGGGACATCCGGACGTCGTTCATGCAGCGCTTCCCGCTGGTGACGAAGCAGCACCAGGCGTACCTGATGGCGTACCCCATCGCCTTCGAGTCGTTCGACCTGGGCGGCTACGACGTGGTGATCTCGAACAGCAGCGCGTTCTGCAAGGGCGTGGTCACCGGCCCGAACACGCTGCACATCAGCTACTGTCTGACGCCGATGCGGTGGGTCTGGCGCTACCGCGAGTATGTCGAGCGGGAGCGGCTTGGCGGCTTCGCGCGGCTGGTGCTGCCGCCGCTGATCCACTATCTGCGCGTCTGGGATGCTGGCGCGTCGTCACGGGTGGACCGCTACATCGCGATCTCGACCGCCGTGGCCGCGCGCATCCAGAAGTACTACCGCCGCGAGTCGGAGATCATCCCGCCGCCGGTCGACACCGAGCAGTTCACCCTGAGCCGGACCAGCGGCGACTACTATCTGACCGTGGCGCGGTTGGCGCCGTACCGCCGCATCGACCTGATCGTGGAGGCGTTCCGCGAGCTGGGCCTGCCGGTCAAGATCGTCGGGATCGGGCGGGATCGCGCCCGGTTGGAGGGGCGCGCCACGCCGAACATCGAGTTCCTGGGCCGCGTGGACGACGAGACGCTGGCCGACCTCTACGCCAACTGCCGGGCCTATCTCTTCCCCGGCGAGGAGGACTTCGGCATCGCGCCCGTCGAGGCGCAGGCCGTGGGCAAGCCGGTGGTGGCCTACGCCGCTGGCGGCTCGCTCGACACGGTCATTGACGGCGAGACCGGCGTGCTGTTCCCGCGCCAGACACCGAAGGACCTCGCCGACGCCGTCCGCAAGCTCGAGACGATGTCGTTCGACCCGGAGCGCATTCGCCGCAACGCCGAGCGCTTCAGCGTGTCACTCTTCCGCGAGCGGTTCACCAACTTCGTCGAGCGGGCCTACGCCGAATGGCAGACCGAGCACCGGTCGAAAGCCGAGCGTCCGTAAGCCGCACAAGCCGCCGCACCCGGGCCGACGCACGATGTGCTGTACCCGGTCAGCTTCCGGAGTGAGTGCATCCGCGGCCCCCGCTCCGTGCCGGAACGGGGGCCACGGTCCTTCGAGCGATCACCGCACGCGTGGGTCAGGATCGCTTCGAGTCAGGCGACGGACTGGGCCAGCGTGCCGACCGTCCAGGAGCGGGCGTACGCCTCCTGGTTCTCGTCGAGCGTGTCCAGGCGCACGCCGATGGCCGCCAGCTTGCGCGTGGCCACCTGTTCGTCGAGCGCGGCCGGCACGTCATGGACGCCCGGCGCGAGCGTGGCCGCACGCTCCAGCAGGTAGCGCGCGCTCAGGGCCAGCCCGGCAAAGCTGAGATCCATCACCGAGGCGGGGCTGGCCTCGGCGGCCACTTGCCCGACGAGCCGCCCCTGGGCCAGCAGGTAGATCGCCTTGCCATTCGGCAGGCGGAACTCGGCCAGGTTCGGGCGAATCTCGATCTCCGCGCCGGCCTGCTCGCGGAGGGCGGCCACCTCGACCTCGACGTCAAAATGCCCCGAGTTCGCCAGGATCGCCCCGTCCTTCATCAGCGCGAAGTGCTCGGCGCGGATGACGCCGGCCATGCCAGTTGCCGTCACGAACAGGTCGCCCAACGGAACGGCCTCGGTCATCGGGAGCACCTCGAACCCGTCCATCACGGCTTCGAGCGCCCGAGTCGCGTTGACCTCGGAGACGATCACGCGCGCCCCCATGCCTCGCGCCCGGGCGGCGATCCCCCGGCCGCACCAGCCGTACCCGGCCACCACGAACGTTGAGCCAGCCAACATGATGTTCGTCGCACGGAGGATGCCGTCCAGCGTGTTCTGGCCGGTCCCGTACCGATTGTCGAACAGGCGCTTGGTCGGCGTGTCGTTCAGGCCGATGACCGGGAAGCGCAGACCACCCTCAGCCGCCAGCGCCCGCACCCGAATCACGCCGGTGGTGGTCTCCTCGATGCCGGCAACTGTCGAGCCGATGTCACCCCGCTGGTGGAGCGCCGCGATCAGGTCCGCGCCGTCGTCGACGACGAGGTGCGGGTCGGTTGCGAGCACGGCGTTCAGGTGGCGCTCGTAGGTCGGGAGGTCCTCGCCGTGCCAGGCGTGGACGTCGATGCCGTCGTCGGCGACCAGGGCGGCGCAGACATCATCCTTGGTGGACAGCGGGTTTGACGCGCACAGTGCGATCTCGGCCCCGCCCGCCCGCAACGCCCCGAGCAGCACGGCGGTCTCGGTGGTGATGTGCAGCGAGGCCGCGATCCGCTGGCCGACGAGCGGACGCGTGGCCGCCAGCTCCTCGCGGATCGAGCCGAGGACCGGCATGTGGCGGGCCGCCCAGCGGATCTTGCCGCGGCCGGTGGCGGCCAGGGCGGGGTTGGCGATATCGAACGACATGGAGCCTCCGTGGATCGTGGATCGTGGATCGTGGGTCGTGGGTCGTGGGTCGTGGGTCGTCAATGTTGGTGAAAGCATGCAAGCTGCAATTGTCATCCTGAGCGCAGCGAAGGATCTCACCCGCTGACGCGACACCTGAACGACAGCGGGTGACGGGTACGTTGACGGTCAGTGGGTGAGGTCCTTCGTTTCGTTCGCAAGCTCACTCAACTCAGGCTGACAGGGAGGGGCACGCGTCACTCACCATTGGCTCACAACTGAAAACTTGAGGTGTCAGGCGACGCGCCCGCCACCGCCCGTCCGCCGAAGCTGCTGGTGCTTTCTGGCCTCCCAGTCCAGCCAGCCACCGTTGTCGCCGACGGCCGCCGCCGGCTGGGTCAAACGGACGGCCGGTGATGGCTGCCCGGCGCAGGCCCCACGAATCGCCAGAGCCAGGGCCGGGTTGGCGCTCACGACGGCCTGACAGTGATCGGCCGGGGCCAGCGTCCCGGCGAGCGACTCGCGGCCATCCACCAGCACGATGACGGGCGCGGACTGGCCGTCGGGGGGGGAGAGCCGGTGCTCGACCACCCGGCAGCCGCGCGTCCGTGCCCGCTCCAGCGCGGCGTCAATCTCGACGTCCGGGGCGCTGCCCGAGCCGGGCCGCCCGATCACGACCTCGGCATGGGCCTCGTCGATGGCTGCGCCGGCCCGGGTCAGCACGTTGTGCCGGCCGCGCAGCACCCAGAACCCGTCAGCGGGGTCTGGCTGCTGGATGCTCGCCAGTTGCTCGGCAAGCTCCCCGAGCACGGCCTCCTGCTCGGCGCGGGTCCGGGCCAGCACCCGCTCGGGGCGCTCGGCGAGGTAGCGTGGCGGATCTCCCGGCTGCACCAGGGCCAGCCCCCGCCGAGTCAGCCGCTCCAGCACCTCGTAACTCTTGGAGAGCGGCACGCTCGAACGTTTGCCAAGCTCATAGCCGGTCAGGGGACCATCGGCGAGGAGGGCGAGGTAGGCCTCGGCCTCGTACTTGTTGAGCCCGATGCGCTGGAGCAGATCGACCGCCACGACACCGCCTCCGCAGTAGTAACCACCGTCGTGGTTACTATCGCGCGTTCACTGGCGCCCTGTCAACCGTTCTGCCCTGCTTCGGAGTACACTCTCGGCATGCAGCCTCCACGGAGTGGGGGGCAGGCCGTGTGAGAATCCTGGTGGATGCGGATGCCTGCCCCGTCAAAGAGCAGATCTACAAGGTCGCTACCCGCTACGGGCTGCCGGTCGTCGTCGTCTCGAACACCTGGATGCGCGTCCCCGAGCAGGACAGCATCACGCTGGTGCAGGTCAACGGCGGCCTCGACGTCGCCGACGACTGGATCGCCGAGGAGACGACGGCAGACGACATCGTCGCCACGGCAGATCTGCCGCTGGCCGGCCGCGTGATCGACAAGGGCGCGCTCTGCATCGACTTCCGGGGGCGAGAGTTCACCCCAGACGCCGTCGGAGGACTGCTCGCCAGCCGGGAGATCGCATCCTACCTGCGCGGCTTCGGCGAGTACACGGGCGGGCCGCCGCCGCTCAACGCGCGCGACCGGGGCAAGTTCGCGGGCAAGTTGGACGAGGTCGTCAACCGGCGCTTGCGCGAGCGCCGAAACGGCCGCTAATCCTCACGTCAGCGGGCCGTCTCAGACGCTGTCAACGTGTACCAGCTTCGGAGCAGGGCGGCGGACGTTCCCGAGTGCGAGCCTACGGGGCGAACCAGCCGATCAGCCCTCGGATCAGCCGGCGCAGGCCGCGCTCCTGGCGCACGGGCTGCGTCGCCCGCGCGGACTCAGCCGCCTGTTCCTGCCGCCGATAGTGCGCGATCATCGAGTCGGCCTCAGCCGTGGTGATGCCGTGCCGCTGATCCTGGCCCAGCGGGTGCCGGTCGGAGATCACCAGGAAGCGTGGCCGCAGGCCGCCGCCCTGGAGATGCACGACCACGTCGAGACGGTCGGCGTCGGTATACGGTTCGATCCCGCCAGACAACTGGCCAGTGAACAGCGGCACCTGCAACTCGCTGTCGCTCTCCCAGGCGTCCACGTACTGCTCGAAGTCTGCCCGAGCAACGCGGGCCCAGACGCCCCAGGTAAACTCGCCCTGCTCCTCTGGGACCGGCACGGCCAGGATGCCGCGAATCAAGTAGTCGCGGTCGTCGATGACGCAGAGATCGGTGGTCCACTGGGCGCGCTCAGCGCGCTGGCTGGGCGGCACGAGGCAGAGGTGCTTGGGGAGCGCGAACGCGATGTCGCGTGGGCGGCCGATGAGCGCCTCTCGACTCTGAGAATGCGGTTGGGGTGACATCCGACGCTCCGTTCTCGCGTTTGCTGGCTATCAAAACGCAAAGCGCAGCGGTTAGGGGACTCGTCCACGGTGACGTGCCCATCAATCTGCGGAAAGCGCGCTCAAAGAAACGATGATGTCAAGCTCCTTGCTATTTAGCCCGGACGGGAATAGAATCGAGTTGATTCTATTCTGAGGATCGGTGGGTGCCGGACCAGCTCATCCCGAATGTTGTGGCGGCCGTCGACGTGGTCCTTTTCACGGTCCGTGCCGCGGCACGCGTTGACAGCGCCTGGCAGGTCTTGCTCGTCCAGCGCGGCGACGCCGCATTTGGCGGGCACTGGTCGTTGCCCGGCGTCTTGCTGCGCTCGGATGAGACTTTTGACGAGGCCGCGCGCCGAGCCTTGCGGAGCAAGGCCGGCCTGGACGCCCGAGACTGGTACCTGGAGCAGCTGGCTACCTTTGGACGGCCGGACCGCGACTCGCGGGGGCGGGTCGTCTCGGTGGCGCACGCAGCCCTGGTGCGGACGGATCACCTGGAGCTGGCGCCTGGAGCGGATGTCCTCCGCATCGCCTGGTTCCCGATCTCGGAGCTGCCCTGGGAAGAGCTGGCGTTCGACCACGGAGACATGCTCCGCGTCGCGATTGACCGCGTCCGCAGCAAGGTCCGCTACTCCTGGGTGGCGTTCCAGCTTCTGCCAGAGAAATTCACGCTGCCGGAGCTACGCGCGGTCTACGCGGCGATCCTCGATCCGTCGCTGGTCCGCCTCAACACCAGCAACTTCAAGAAGGCGTTTGCCGCCCTGTTCACGACCGGCGCGCTCGTGCAGACGGGCGAGCGCGCGGCGGCAGAAGGCCCGGGTCGGCCGGGCGAACTGTACCAGTTCTCCGGACCGCTGTCCGGTACGTGGCGTCGCGAGCTGCGCTGGCAGGGTGGCCCGGCCGGCTCGCGCAGTCCCCGGCTCGTGGTCGGGCCGGGATCGTCGGAGGTAGCCTCATGACCCCGCCCGGGGTATCGAACCCAGTGTCCGCCGTCTCGGCCCCGGCGGACCGTGGGAGCGTCGTCAGCCAGGCCGGCCGTGGGGCCGCTGCGAGCTTTCCGCGCAGCGACGCCGTGACCGCGATCATCCAGCTGGCGCTCGCCGAAGATGTGGGCCGGGGCGACATCACCACCGAAGCGACGGTCGCAGCGGAGACAACGGCCGTCGCCGAGATCCTCCAGAAGCAGGACGGCATCCTGTGTGGGCTGCCGGTGGTGGAAGCCGTCTTCGCGATGGTCGATCCGTCCGTCCGCATCACGCGACTGGCCGACGAAGGCTCCTGGGGCAGTCGGCGGGTGGTCGCGCGGATCGAAGGCTCGGCCCGCTCGATCCTGACCGGCGAGCGGACGGCCCTGAACTTCGTGCAGCGGCTGAGCGGGGTCGCCACCAGCAGCCGGCGGGCCGCTGAAGCCGTCGCAGGGACCGGCGCCGAGGTGCTGGACACCCGCAAGACCACCCCCGGTGCACGGGTGCTGGAGAAGTACGCCGTGCGTGTCGGCGGTTGTCGCAACCACCGGGCCGGCCTGGACGACGGCTTCTTGATCAAGGAGAACCACATTCGCGCGGCCGGCGGCATCACCGCCGCCGTGCGTGGCGCACAGGACCGGGCAGCGCCCGGTCAGCGCGTCGAGATCGAAGTGACGAACCTGGACGAGCTTGACGAGGCCATCGCGGCGAACGCCGACATGGTCCTGCTCGACAACTTCGTCGGCGGGGACGGCGACGTGACGCGCCTCCGCGAGGCCGTCGAGCGTGCGGCCGGCCGGGTGCTGCTCGAAGCGTCCGGCGGCGTCACTCACGCCACCTTGCCAGCCATCGCCCGCACGGGCGTCGACTACGCCTCACTCGGGGCGCTGACCCATTCGGCCGGCTCCCTGGACTTCTCACTGGAGGTCGTCCTGTGACCCTGGAACTGCCGATGATGGCAAACGGCTTCGGCGCCGAGCCGCCCCTGTCCGATGCGGAGCGCGCCAGGCTGTCCCGTGAGGTCCGCGAGCTGGCCCGCGAGCGACAGGCCGTCATTCTCGCGCACAACTACCAGGTGCCCGAGGTACAGGATGTCGCTGATTTCGTGGGCGACTCGCTCGGACTGGCGCGCGAGGCGGCGCGCACGGACTCGAAGGTCATCGTGATGTGCGGCGTCTACTTCATGGCTGAGACGGCCAAGATCCTCAACATGGAGAAGACGGTCCTGATCCCCGATCCGACGGCTGGCTGCTCGCTGGCGGACTCGATCACGGCGGACCAGGTGCGGGCCTGGAAGGCCGAGCATCCGGGCGCGGTCGTGGTGAGCTACGTCAACACCACGGCGGCCGTGAAGGCGGAGTCAGACTACTGCGTCACCAGTGGCAACGCCGAATCGATCGTCCGCTCGATCCCTTCCTGGAAGAAGATCCTCTTCCTGCCGGACTTCTTCCTCGGCACCTGGCTCAAGGCGACACTCGGCCGGGACAACATGGAGATCTGGATGGGCGAGTGTCATGTGCATGCCGGCATCCGCCCCGACGAGCTCGAGGCCAACCGCAAGGCGAACTCGAACGCCGATCTGCTGGTGCACCCAGAGTGCGGCTGCAGCAGCCAGTACGTCTACGGCAAGCAGGCCGGCATGCTGTCCGCCGACTCGACCTACATTCTGTCGACCGAGGGCATGGTGAATCATGCCAAGAAGAGCTCGAAGGAGCTGTTCCTGGTGGCGACCGAGGTCGGCATTCTCCATCGGCTGGAGAAGGAGATCCCCGACAAGCGGTTCCTGGCCGCCGACCGTGCCGCCGTCTGCTCGTATATGAAGCAGATCACGCTGCGGAAGCTGCACCGGACGCTGCTGGAGATGTCCCCGGCCGTCGAGGTCGAGCCAGAGATGGCCGACAAGGCGCGGCTGTCCATCGACCGGATGCTGGCCGTCGCCGTCTAGTCACGGGACTCAGGCCACAGGTTCAAGGGTCATGGGGCGGTGAGCCTCATGACCCTTGATGGCTTTTCCGATTGTGCCGAGGCCGTGATACGCTGATAGGCGAGCCAGCGTCCCGGGAGGGAACCCGAACATGCTCAATGTCGATCTGACCGGCCCCGACCGCCCATCTCCGTCGCCCTCGCCAGCGCGCGTGACCTGGGAGGAGTTTCACGACGGCTGGGACAAGGAGGAACGGCGAACCGAGTGGGTCGACGGAGTGCTCATCAGCGTGTCACCGGAGAACATTCGCCACCTACTTCAGACGGCCTTTCTTGCTGACCTGATCAAGTCGCGTGTCCGACCGAACAAGCTCGGCATCGTCATCACGTCGAACTTCATCATGCGGCTGCGATCTCGCCCCAGCGGTCGGATGCCGGACATCCTGTTCGTGGCGAACGAACATCTGGACCGCGTGAAGGACACCTATCTTGACGGCCCGGCTGACATCGCGATTGAGGTAGTCTCGCCGGAGAGTCGGGGGCGTGACCGCACGGAGAAGCTCGCCGAATACGAGGCTGCTGGTGTTCCCGAATACTGGATCATCGACGAATCACGGACGGAAGCGCTGTTTTACGTGCTGGACGATGCGGGCCAGTACACGTTGATCGCACCCTCTGCGGATGGCGTCTACACGTCGGCGGTACTGCCGAGTCTGCAGCTTCGCGTTAGCTGGCTCTGGCAATGGCCGCTGCCGGACCTTGAGGACGCGCTGGCCGACCTGCCGGCGTGACACGGCGGTTCAGGCTCGGCGCTTGAGGAAGCCCGGCCGGAAGGTAGGCTACCGGGGCGGGGTGCTGGCCGGGTAGGATAAAGCAACCGGTCAGGTGAGTGAGGGAAGCGGAAAGGCCGGGAAGCGCGGGCCACAGCATGTGCTGTTTGAGGCGGACACAGTGTACAGGGCGTTCGTGGGACGGGACAGCTTCTACGGGTGGCTGGCGAGCCAGCGTGGGGAGTTGTTCGACGATGAGGCGTTCGCCGGGCTGTACGTGCTGAACAACGACGGGCCGAGCGTGCCGCCAAGCCTGCTCGCGCTGCCACCAGCAACTGCCCGTCGACCCGCATCTGCCTGCCGTTGGGCTGTGCCTGGGCCTCTTGGGGCTGCTCCGAGTCGCCATGACGGGCCCGCTCGCCTCCGGGTGGCACGACAACGTTCCGACCGCGTTCCGATCCTCCCTAACCACGTCACGCAGTCCGCAGCTCAGATCGCTGCAAACCGCGTTCATCAGACCCGGTTGTCGGCCGGGCTTCTCCTAGCAACACTGCCAGAGCTGAACGAACGAGGTCGCGAGACGTACGGGTCTCGCGACCTTTGTCGTGTGACCCTGGCATGCCCCATGGTACGCTTCAGAGAAGCAGTTCGCGGTCGAGGAGGTCTGTCCGTGGCGATTCACTCCAACGAGCGGCGATCTCCGAGCCGCTACGAGCCGCCGCTGATGTCTTTTGAAGATTTCCACGACTGGCTCGATGAGGACCGACGAGCCGAGTGGGTCGATGGAGAAATTGTCGAGATGTCGCCATCAAACCTCGGTCATCAGGACATCCTGACGTTTCTCACGCTCTGGCTGGGGACATACATCGACCGATTTCGCCTGGGACGCCTCTACCTTCCACCGACGCTGATGCACCTGCCAACGCGCCCGAGTGGACGTGAGCCTGACCTGCTGTTTGTGGCAAACCAGAACCTCCATCGGCTTCAGCGCACATATGTCGATGGTCCCGCTGACCTGGTGGTGGAGATTGTCTCGCCAGACAGCATCGTGCGGGATGGTCGCGACAAGCTTCTTGAATACGAGCAGGCAGGCGTTCCTGAGTATTGGATCATCGACGAACTGCGCGACGAGGCCCGATTCTTTGTGCTCCAAGAAGATGGCCGGTATCGTCGTATCGAGCCGAGTCCAACCGGCATCTACACATCGACGGTATTGCCTGGGCTCAGTCTCCGTATAGAGTGGCTCTGGCGCCGACCGCTGCCCACGCTCGATGAGGCCCGAGCAGACTTGCCATCCTGAAAGGCACCGGGGATCGGGGCGCTACGCCCGGCCGACCAGGGTCTCGCCGACCATCGCGATCAGCGCTTCGACCTCGGGACCGTCGAGATCGCGCGGTTGGAGCAGCAGCCGGTCCACGCCAAGCGCCGCGTACTGGCGCGCAAGATCGAGGGTCATCGGCTCTGTTGGCGTGACGGTGATCTCCAGGTCGCCGAGAGCGGGCGGGCGATCCAGCGACGCGGCCAACGCCCGGATCTCGCGCAGCACCGACTCGGATTGCGCGACCGTATAGTTCGAGCCGTAGAACCCGTTGGCGGCGAGGATGGCACGCCGATAGGCCGGCCTCGAGCTGCCACCGACGACAATCGGCGGGTGTGGCCGCTGCACTGGCAGCGGGCGCTGCATCACCGAGGCGAAGCGCACATACCGACCGTCGACGTCCGGGGCATCGGCGGCCCAGATCGCGCGGATGGCGGCAAGGTACTCGTCCGTTCGCGCACCTCGATCGGCCAGAGATGCGCCGAGCGACTCCAGCTCTGGTTCGAGGTAGCCAACACCGATCCCGAAGATCAGCCGGCCGCGAGAGAGCACGTCAACGGTGGTGAGCTGCTTCGCCAGCAGGACCGGCTGGCGCTGCGGCAGCACGATCACGCCGAGACCGAGTCGGACCCGCGAGGTGACGGCGGCAAGGTAGCCGAGGGCCACCACCACCTCAAGGCGCGGCTGATCGGCGGGCAACGTCGGGAGGGCCTGCGCGCCGAACGGCAGCATGATGTGGTCGCCGAGCCACAGGGACTCGAAGCCGGCATCCTCCGCGAGCCGTGCACGACGGGCAAGCACGTCGGGATCAGCGTTCGCGCCGCGATGCAGGCCGAAGAGGCCGAACTTCATTGTCGCTCCTGTGTCCCGGACCCCGGGATCTATCGCGGAGTACGCTCAGCGACCAGATGCCGAGACCCCTGGAGCCTCGGCATCCTCAAAGCACGGTCGGCGCCGAGGCTAGTCGGCGGTGAACTTCCAGACCAGCTCCGCTTCGTTGCCGGACGTGTCGCGAACCTTCGCGTAGACGGCATAGTAGCCTGAGTAGCGCGGGACGACATTCCAGGCGAACGCGCACGGGACAGCCCCGGCACAATCGTAGGTCTGCTCACCGCGATGGGCCATGTCGTCGCCAGCCGGATCGTCGGCGGTCGGACCGACCGCCCGCCAGGACACCTGCGAGATCGGGGCCTGATCCCCCTTCACCGCCAGCGTCAGGTTGGAGTTCGCCTTGGGCCACTCATTCGAGCGCCACAGCTCGACAGTCAGGCCGCTCCGCGCGGAGCCAATCGAGCGCGCGTCCGGGCCGCCGCCCGTCGTCCAGGCGTTGTCGTTGTCCCAGCCGTTGTAGCGGCACTTCTTCTGCTTGCGCGGGTTGCCGCTCCGGCACAGCTCGTCCGGATCGTCGTTGTTGATACCGGCCGCCGGCGAGAGCACGCTCGCTCCCTGCAGCGCAAGATCGCCGGCCGCCATCACGATCCCCGTCGGCGCCAAGAGCACCGGCGCTCCGAGCAGGAGCAGCGCAGCCAAAGCTCGCCACACTCTTTGCATCTCCGGAACCTCCTACCCATCGTCCGATGCGCCAGCTTCGTGTCCGTCCAACGTGACAGAACCGCGCTCATCAACAACTGTAAACGGAGCCTTCTGACAACGGTGTCGCAAAAACCTGCCGGTCACGGCTCGGTCACGAAATCTGTGACGCGTCTGTATTCCTGTACGCTTCTGGTGAGGCGTCAGGCTCCCCCACGATGACCGGCGCACACTCCAGCGTACAACTCCACTGTGACGGATCGAGGATGGTCGACGCGCAGCCTCTACGGATCGTCTCGCTCAACACCTGGGGCGGAAAAGTGTTGCAACCGCTGCTGTGGTTCCTCCGCCAGCAGGCCGACACCACCGATGTCTTCTGCTTCCAGGAGATCCTACACGCCTCCGCCAATGTACCGCTCGACTGTGGTTTTCGCACGGACCTCTACGCCGAACTCTCGACCACCCTTCACGAGTTCGAAGGCCGCTTCGACACCGTGGTGTCGTGGGACCAGCCCCGCGCCGACGGTCTGCCACCGATTCACGTTCCGTTCGGGCTGGCGACCTTTGTCCGCCGAGGTCTGCCGATCGTCGACCGGGGCTGCGAGCCGATCATCGTGCACGACGACACGCTCGACGCCGTGCCGGGCGTGTTCAGAACGGCGCGCAAGCTCCAGTGGATCCGGGTCAGGGGCCCGAGCGGCGGCTTCCTGATTGCGAACTTTCACGGCATGGCGCGTCCGGGCACGAAGCTCGACAACGAGGAACGCCTGGAGCAGTCCCGGGCGATTCGGCGCGTCATGGACCGCCACAGCGGCCCCGCCCTACTGGTCGGCGACTTCAACCTGCTGGCCGAGACGCTCAGCGTGCGCCTCCTGGAGTACGGCCGGCGCAACCTGATCGCCGAGTACGCCATCGAGACGACGCGCAGTAAACTGAATCCGTACTACGGCACCCCCCAGGAGCAGAAGCACGCGAACTTCGCGTTCGCCACGCCAGGACTGGACATTGCGTCGTTCCGTGTCCCGGACGTCGAGGTCTCCGACCACCTCCCGATGTTGATCTCGGTGCGTCCCTGATCCCTGCGAGATTCTGGCCGCCGAGGTGCATTCCTTGCAGCGCCCTGCAGCGGGCGCTGCTCTACGATCCGGAATTGGATCTTTTCGGCGGCGGCCGGCGTCTCGCAGTGAGAGCGCAGGCATGCGGGTAGCCAGGCGTACTGTCGAGACCCATCGTCTTTTGCGCGGCCAGCACCGTGCGTCAACACGCCCGTGGAGGCCCAGGTGTTCAATCCTCGCACGTTTGAGAACGCCCGTCCGGACGGCTTCCCCGTCCTGGAGATCATCCCCCGGCCAGATCGGCCAGACTCCGCCACCGGCCAGCTTCGCCAGTTTGTGCCTCTCCAGCGCACCGACCTGATTGGCGAGATCGCAGGGCCAGTCGCCGCGCTCCAGCTCGTGCAGCGCTTTCGCTTCGGCGCGGAGGTGTCCGCCGAGCCGATCGAGGCGGCCTACCGCTTCCCGCTGCCCGGCGACGCTGCCATCACCGGCGTCAGCGTCCAGTTCGGCGAGACGAGCATCCAGGCCGAGCTTGCCGAGCGCCAGCAGGCCGAGGAGACGTACAAGCGCGCCCGTGACGAGGGCCGACAGGCGACGCTGCTCAGCCGAGAGGCGCCAGACGTTTTCACCCTCCAGGTAACGGGCGTCAAGCCTGGAGAAGACGTGACCGTCCGCACGTCCTACACGCAGCTCGCGCACGCCGAGGGCGACGGCTGGAGCCTGCGTCTCCCGCTGACGACCGTGCCGCGCTACGTGCGCGGCGACGAACGCGGGTCGTCGGCAGCCGATGGGCAGCCGTTCGCCCTCCTGCGCGACCCCGGTCACCGCTTCGCACTCGACCTGACCGTTGAGGCCGCCGAACAGGTCGCCAGCCCGACGCATCCGCTGGCCGTTGAGGCTGGCGAGGGACGGCTCCGCATCCGCCTGCGCGACGGCGAGGTGATCCCGGACCGCGATTGTGTGCTGACCTGGCAGCCGCGGCGACAGGCCGGCCGGCCATCGTTCCAGGTGCTGCGGCACGCCCTGCCCGAGGGCAAGGCCTCGTGCTTCCTGGCACTGGTCTCCCCGCCGGCGTCCGGGGCCGCCACGGCCCTGCTGCCGCGTGAGCTGATCCTGCTGATCGACCACTCCGGCTCGATGGAGGGTCCGAAGTGGGAGGCCGCCGACTGGGCGGTGCAGAACCTGCTGGCCGGCCTGACGCCCGCCGACTCGTTCAACCTCGGCCTGTTCCACTCCACGACTCGCTGGTTCGCGCGCGGACCTGTGCGCGGCGACGAGCGCACCGTTCGGCAGGCGCGCGAGTTTCTGGTCAACCACCGCGACAGCGGAGGTACTGAGCTTGGTGTGGCGCTGGAGCAGGCCCTCCGACAGCCCCGCGACGCAGAGGGTCGCGCCCGGCACGTACTGATCGTCACCGACGCCCAGGTCAGCGACGCCGGTCGGATTCTGGCGCTGGTCGAGCGGGAGGCCGGCGAGGTCGCCCGGCGCCGGGTGGACGTCCTCTGCATCGACGCCGCGCCGAACGACGGCCTCGCCAACGAGCTTGCCGAGCGCGGTGGCGGCATCGCCCGCTTCCTGACCAGCAACCCCGCCGAGAACGACATCGCCTCGGCGCTGGACGAGATCCTGACCGACTGGGCCGCACCGGTCGTCCGCAACCTGACCGTCGAGGTCGCCGGCACGGCGGTTCAGGCGGCCGGACGGCGCGTCACGGTGGACCCGGCGCGCGGAATGAGCCAGATCGACCTGGGCGATCTGCCGGCCGGCCGGGCGGTCTGGGTGGCAGGACGAGTGGAACACGGGCACAGCGAGACGCCACACCTGCGCCTGCTCGCTGACGGCGAGCCGCTTGCCGAGACCGCTCGATCTGAGGGCGCGGCCTCCAGGCCGGCCGTCGCAGCCCTCTTCGGGGCGCGTCGCGTGCTCGACATCGAACTGATCCAGACATCGGGTATCGCGCAGGAGGAGCGCCTGCGGCAGTTGGGCTACGACCCGGCCGCGCTCGTGGCCGGCTCCGCACCGGTCTACGCCGAGAACGCGCGCGGCGAGTTGACGGATGCGCTCCGCAGCCTGCTGGTGCGGGAGTCGCTGGCCTACGGCATCGCCAGCTCGGCCACCTCATTCGTGGCGACGCGGGCTGAGGCGGGCGCGAAGGTCGCCGGCACGGTCGTGGTGGCGAGCGCGCTGGCGCACGGTTGGTCCGAGAGCTTCTTGATGCCCCGCCTCGCGCTGAGCGGCGGGGGCGCAGCTTTCATGGCGATGCGGGCCTCCCCGATGCCCGTGACGTTCGCCGCACCACCCGACGTAGATGACGGGGCGGTGATGGAGGAAGCCGTCTCGTACGATTCGTCGGACGACAGCCCCGTCAGTCGCTCGGCGTCCTCGCCCCCGCCGATGTCGCCACCGACACCGGGTGCAGCCCCTGGAAGCAGCCTGCCAGACATGTCGGCGCTCGCTCGTACGCCGCTCGACGCGGCCCGGTCGCTGGCCGGCCGCCTCCGCAAGACGGCATCCGGCAGGGATGGGGGCACGCCGCACGGGCCTGCAAGCCCCGGCCGCCGCGTCTCCGAGTCTCAGCCGCCGGCCGCGCCAGTGTTCGCGGGCACGCCACAGCTCGTGAACGGCGAGGCCCTGCTGTTCGACTCGACGCAGCATCCAGCGCGGCTCGCCAGCAGCAACCTGCTCTCGCGGCTCAGCGTACGGATCGGTGGCAGCGCACCGATGGACGGCGGTCTCGTGCTGGCGCTCTTCGTGGACGACCTGACAACGCCTCGCGCCCGGGTGCGCCTGGCCGACCTGCTGCGTCAGGGTGGCGCGCGCCCGCTGAACATCCGTCGGGACCCGGCCGGCGTGGTGCGGCTGGTGCTCCTCGACTCGGGCGGGGCCTGGGCCGCCGGCGCGCCCACCATGGAGGTGTACCTCAGCTAGCGTCGGCCAGATCGTGCCTGAGTGAACCCCGCATCCTGAGCCGAGATGCGGGCCAGCTCGGTGACGCCGGCCCCTGGCTGCTCGCATCCTGCAGCGACTCGACATTTGCGAGCGACCACACCACCGTCTGCCCGTTTGCATATGCGGCGGGCACGGCGGTGGTGTACCCTCTGCCTGCAGGCAGGTCGCCCTGAGAACGGCGTCTTGCCGTGGATGTGGAGCGCTGGAGGAGTGTGCGCGTGATGGAGCTGAACGGCCAGCCGCCCTTGGGCAGCCCGCTGAAGCGGCTGGCCGCCATCCTGCTGGACGGCCTCGTGCCGGCGATCATCATGATCCCGGTGGCGGCAGCGTCGTCGGTCGCCTCGGCGAGCCTGCCGAGCATGCCGAGCGACCTGATGCTGACGGTGCTCATCTTCCTGGGCATCCTGACCTACGCCGGACTCTTCTCCTACTCAGCGGTCGTGCTGGGGATGTGGGCCTACGGCCTGACGCCCGGCAAGTGGATGATGGGGCTGCAGGTCATCAAGATCGACACCGGCGCACCCGTCGGCTTCTGGCGGATGGCGCTGCGCCAGATCGTCGGGCAGTGGGTGTCGGCGATTGTGTGCTACCTGGGCTTCCTGTGGATCCTCTTCGACCGCAACAAGCAGGGCTGGCACGACAAGATCGCCAAGACGCTGGTGATCGCCACGAAGTAGGATCCGGCGGCCCAGCATACTCATGACGGGATTTGCCCCGTCGCGGTATCCTCCGTCCATGCAAGACATGGGCGCGTTGTTCGGGCCGCTGACCGGCGGACGGATCTCGAGACGGCTCTCGCGCAGGCAGCACGAGGATGAGGCGCGCATCGCCGAGATGCCGCCCACCCCGGGTGACGGCACGAACCTCAGCGAGCACATCCCCAGCTCGCTGATCTCGCTGGACGACCGCGTTCGGGCACTGGCGGTCGGCGGCGCGCCGGCCTGGTCCCGCCGCCTGAAGCGCATCCACGAGCTGACCGACGCCGCCGACGAGCAGCTTGCACTGTCGTGGCGCACGGCGGCTCGCAAGGCGCGGGGCAACGCCAGGCGGTTCGCCGCCGAGTGGCAGCGGGTTGTGGACGGCATCGACTTCAGCCAGATCAACGAGCTGATTGACCACCACAATCGCTACTTCCCCATCGAAGCGAACCTGCCGATGGACGTGAAGACCCGCGATTACGTCAAATTCGGCGGCGAGGACTACCGACGCCGGCCGCTCGACGCCGCCTGGGTGCTGGCGCGCTTCCCGGCCGACCTGGAAGCCGCACTCGCCCGGCCTGAACGGTCGAGCGGCAATCTGCCGAAGGGCTGAGCGAGAAACTCAGGGGGAGGGGACAGGCCGCCTCGGCCCAGGGCGATTGCATGACAAGCACGTCCTGCGACCTCGTCGGGGACTGAAGTCCCCGCCTACCATCATGCTGTCGCTCTGCGACGCTCCTGTCTCGCGTGTCGATGGTTGATCCGATCCTTCGTCGCGCAGCGACTGCATGACGGTAGGCGGGGACTTCAGTCCCTGACCGCCCGATTCACCGTCTTCGGGAACACCAGAGATCATGCAATCGTCCTGCGCCTCGGCCACCGACGATTGACGTCCTGACGCTAAGCAGCCTAGCAGACAATCCGTCGCCGTCAGGCCTACGCTGATCTCAGCGATCAGCCTGGACCGTTCTTTCGGTTCTGACGGGAGAGACTATGAAGCGACGCGCCCTCATCACCGGCATCACCGGGCAAGACGGCTCCTACCTCGCCGAGCTGCTGCTGGAGCAGGGCTACGAGGTGATCGGGCTGCTGCGCCGCACCAGCACCGTCAACTTCGAGCGCATCAGCCACATTCAGGACCGCGTGACCTTCGTGAGCGGCGATCTGCTGGACGAGATGTCGCTGGTCAGCGCCCTGCGCGAGCACCGCCCGACCGAGGTCTACAACCTCGCGGCGCAGTCGTTCGTGCCGGCCTCGTGGACCCAGCCCGTCTTCACCGGCGAGGTCACGGCGCTCGGCGTAACCCGCATGCTCGACGCGATCCGGATCGCGGATCCGGACATCCGCTTCTACCAGGCGTCAAGCTCCGAGATGTTCGGAAAGGTGCGCGAGGTGCCCCAGCGCGAGACGACGCCGTTCTACCCGCGCAGCCCCTACGGCGTCGCCAAAGTCTACGGACACTGGATCACCGTCAACTACCGTGAGAGCTACGACCTGCACGCCTCGTCCGGCATCCTGTTCAATCACGAATCGCCCCGACGCGGGCTGGAGTTCGTGACTCGGAAGATCACCTACGGCGTCGCGCGGATCAAGCTCGGCCTGGACCGCGAAATGCGGCTCGGCAACCTCGAAGCGCAGCGCGATTGGGGCTACGCGCCCGACTACGTCCGCGCGATGTGGCTGATGCTCCAACAGGGCGCCCCTGACGACTACGTGGTGTCTACCGACGAGACGCACACCGTCCGCGAGTGGGCCGACATCGCGTTTCAGGCGGTGGGCCTGGACTACCGCGACTACGTGGTGCAGGATGAGCGGTTCATGCGGCCGGCCGAGGTCGACGTGCTGATCGGCGACTCTGCGAAGGCGCGTACGGTGCTCGGCTGGCGACCATCAGTGGACTTCCCGACACTGGTGCAGCGGATGGTCGAGGCCGATCTCGACCTGATCCGCGCCCGCCAGGGCGACCGGCTGGCTCATGGCGCCTGACGACGCCCCGCCGAACGAGACGCTCGGACGCCGTGTCGGGCGGCTGCGCGGACTGCTCGGCTGGACGCAGCAGGAGCTGGCGGACCGGATCGCCATCTCCAGGGTGGCGGTCTCGCACCTGGAGATGAGCCTCAGCGTGCCCAGTGAGCGCACGGTCACGCTGCTGGCCGGCGTCTTCCGTGTCGAGCCGCACGAGCTGATCGAGGGCACAGCCTATCCGACCGCCAAGGCCGAGCGTCTGCCACTGGTCGCCGCCCGCTACACCGAGGTCGAGCTGCAACTGGCGCTGCTCCAGCGAGATCTTGAGTGGCTGCAGCGGCTCGGAGCCGAGGCAGCGACGGCGTCCGTTCAGGTGCAGGTGCGCGAGGAATGGGCGCGGCGGCTGGCGACGCTCGCTGATTCCACCGCCGATCCCGCCGAGCGACGTCTCCTGGCCGAGAGCCGCGCCACGCTGGGCCACCAGATCGACGGCATCAGGCAGGCTGCCCGAGGCTCACACACGGTCTGATCTATGGGTCGGCGAACCTGCGCTGATGGGTTCGTGGCGATTCGTGCGGAGTGCACAACGGGGTGTTGCAGAACATTGGCCGGTCTGCCCGTAGTTGGCAGCGTGCGGGAGCCCCATACTAACGCCATCCCCTTCTGTGAGGGGCCGCCGCCAGAGCCGAGCTGGCGGCGGCCCCGCTCCCAAGGAAGCACGGGATTGCCGGTGGCCCTCCCCCACTGGTAGCCGACGCGACCGTGGTCTCCCAACACGGTCGCGTTTCTTCTTGTCCTGGTCGTCGCCTGTCTCGCGAATCCAGCGACACGGCGACCATCGGCACACCGGCCGCCGCGACGACAACAGCCACCGCTGTGCGGTACCCTCTGGGCGCGGCGCTGGCCAGAGGATGGCCCGCCGACGCTCCTCTGTGAGGCCGTGGCCGATGGCTCGCCGCTGGCTCAAGGGCAACACCCACACCCACACGCAGTACAGCGACGGCGACAGCCCGCCCGAGACCGTCGTCGATTGGTACGCCGCGCACAACTACGACTTCCTCTTTCTGACGGACCACAACATCCTGATCCCGGACGATCACCTTGCCAGGCTCCAGCGACCGAACATGCCGGTCTGGCAGGGCGAAGAGGTGACGATGGCGGCGGTCCACGTCAACGGGCTGGGGGTCACCGAGCCGATCCTGCCGCCGTGGCCCGGACGCAGCATGTACGAGGCGGACGTCCAGGAGAGCCACTCCGAGCGCGTGCGCTGGGCCATCGAGCAGATTCTGGCGCAGGGCGCCGTTCCGCACGTCAACCACCCCAACTACCTGTACACGCTCACCATCGACGATCTGCTGGCGTCGGGCGACTTCGGGATGGTCGAGGTGGCGAACGGTCACAACATCGTGCACAACGAGGGCGACGAGTCGCACCCGTCCACCGAGGTCATCTGGGACAGCCTGCTGAGCGCCGGCCGCGAGGTCTGGGCCGTCGCCTCGGACGACGCCCATCATTTTCAGAGTTGGGGCGCGGATTGGGCGAATCCCGGTCGCGGGTGGCTCCAGGTCGAGGGCGAGACGGCCAGCCTGGGTGACGTGCTGGAGGCGCTGCGGCAGGGGCGATTCTACTGCTCGTCGGGGCTGGAGCTGGCAGCGTACGACGCCTCGCGCTCCGAGATCAGCCTGGAGCTGGCCGAGGATGGCGGCCTGATCGAGCTGATCGGCCAGGGCGGGCAGATCCTGGAGACGGTCAGCGGACAGCGGGCGTCGTTCCGAGTTGACGGCTCCGGCAGCAGCTATGTGCGCGTGCGGGCCTCAGCGGCAGACGGCCGGCAGCTGTGGACCCAGCCGGTCTTCCGGTCGTAAGTCTGAAGGCCCTCGCCCCCCGCCCGGAGCCTGCCAGCACGACACAGCAGCACCGGATGAACGGAGTCACATGCAGGGCAGCCTGATCCCAGGGTTTCCAGAGTCCTTCCCGCTCGACGAAATCGTCAGGCAACTGCGGGCGGTCCGAGGCGTCGTTGCGATCGTGCTCGGCGGCTCCTGGGCGGCCGGACGCGCCCGGGCAGACTCCGACGTGGACCTTGGCATCTACTACCGTCCGAGCACGCCGCTCGACATCCCGGCCGTCCGCCAGGTCGCGGCGGCGTTCAACGACACCCAGAACCCCGTGGTTACTGAACCGGGCCAGTGGGGGCGGTGGGTCAACGGCGGCGCGTGGCTCACCGTCGGCGGGCGACGGGCCGATTTCCTGTACCGCGACCTGGATCTGGTGAGTCGGACCATCGACGAGTGCATCGCCGGCCAGTCACGGGCCGACTTCTGGCAGCAGCCGCCCTACGGCTTCCACAGCCAGATCTACTGCGCCGAGACTCGCGCCTGCGTGCCGCTCCACGACCCAGAGGCCGTGATTCCGCCACTCAAGGCGAAGGTGGCGGTCTACCCGACCGGTCTGAAGCGGCGGCAGATCAACAGCTTTGTCTGGGGCAGCGAGTTCACGCTGAGGGCCGGCACGAAGTCCGTCAAGAGCGGCGAGGCCTACATCGTGACCGGCTTCCTGGTCCGCTGCGTCATGGAGATGGTGCAGGCGCTCTACGCTCTCAACGAGACGTTCTTCATGAACGACAAGTACGTCTACCGCGAGATCGCCGAGTTCACGATCGTGCCGGCCAGCTTTCTGGCGCGGGTGGACCAGATCGTGAGCGGTGGCATCAGCCCCGAGCAGCTGGCAGCACGCTATGACGCCGCGGTCGTGCTCCAACGGGAGCTACGGGCGCTTGCCGGCGACCAGTACACACCGCGCTTCTGACTCGCCACACCCCGAGTGCTCGGTATACTGGCCCGCATCGGCCACGCTGGCCGCCAGACTCCCTGCGGAGGCCCCCCACATGGCCGACGAGCCAAACGTCTTCGAGCAGTTCGAGCAGTGGTACGCCAACTGCCGCGACAACGACGTTCTCGATCACAAGACCAAGGCGCTGATCGGCATCGCCGTGGTGCTGGTCGGCAACTGCGAGCCTTGCACGCAGCGCCGCATCACCGGGGCCAAACGGGCCGGCGCCACTGACGCCGAGATTGAGGCCGCGCTCGCCTGGACGATGGCGATCCGGGCCGGGATGGTCCAGTCGCTGTTCCGGCGGGCCGAGCAGCACAACCACTGACGGCGCGGCGCGCCAGTCCGGCGGCGTGGCACAGCCCCAGGTGTACGCGACGCTGTCGGGCGTGCACGCTCGGAGGCGGGGAGGGACGTTCTGTCGTCTTGCAGGCGTAGTCAGGGCAATCGCATGTTGAGCGCGTCGTGCAGCGGCGTCGGGGCTTTCAAGCCCCGACCGCTCGCTTGACGGCGTTTCGGGAACACCAACGGACATGCAATCGCCCTGAAGGCACAATGGCGGCGCTTTGAGTATTCGGGCGTGCAACCGTATACTCTGGCCGCGCGTTCACCCGCGCGCGACTGCTACCGCCGAGGGATCATGCCGGAAAAGCTGCGGGTCCTACGGGCCATCACCCGTCTCAACATCGGTGGCCCGGCGATCCACACGATCCTGCTGACACGGGGTCTTCAGAACGACCGTTTCGCATCCGTCCTGGTGACCGGCCTTGAAGGGCCGCGCGAGGGTTCGATGCGTGACCTTGCGGCAAAGCATGGCGTCCAGCCGCACTACCTCAACGAGCTGGGCCGTGAGGTCAGTCCGCTGAACGACCTGAAAGCTCTCCTGGCGATGTACCGCCTGATCCGTCGGAATCGGCCGCACATCGTCCACACGCACATGGCGAAGGCCGGCACGGCCGGGCGGCTGGCGGCGAAGCTGGCACGGGCACCGATCATCGTGCACACCTTTCACGGCCACACCTTTCACAGCTACTGGGGGCCGGTCAAGTCGGCGGTCTTCCTGCAGATCGAGCGGTCGCTCGGCGCGATGACCGACCGGATCATTGCCATCACCGACGCTCAGAAGGCCGACATCGCGAAGTACGGCGTTGCGCCGCTCAGCAGGATCACCACCATCCCGCTCGGGCTGGAGATCGAGGAGATGCTCGACGCCGAGCGGCACACCGGCAACCTCCGGCGCGACCTTGGCATCGCGGCAGATCGGAAGCTCGTCGGCATCGTGGCGCGGCTGGTCCCGATCAAGGCCCACGAGGTGTTTCTTGAGGCAGCTGTGGCGATCCGGGCCGCCCAGCCGAATACCACGTTCCTTATCATAGGAGACGGTGAGCGGCGGGCTGAGCTGGAGTCGATGGCTCAGCGGCTCGGTGTTTCGGACGTGACGCGCTTTGTGGGCTGGCGGGCCGATATGCGCGATGTCTACGCCGATCTGGACGTGGTGACACTCTGCTCCAACAACGAAGGGTCGCCGGTGGCACTCATTGAGGCGCTGGCTGCAGCGCGCCCGGTCGTCTCGACCCGCGTCGGCGGCGTGCCGAACGTCGTCCACGACGGCGAGAACGGGTTGCTGGTGCCCCCGCGCGACGCGGCAGCGTTCGCAGACGCGGTCGTGGCCCTCTTGAGAGATCCCGCACGCGGCGCCCTGCTCGGGCAGGCTGGCCGGGCCGAGGTTTACCCGAAGCACTCGTCGGGGCGGTTGGTGCAAGATATCGAGCGGCTGTACCTCGAGCTGGCACGAGAGAAAGGCCTGGCCGCGTGACATCGCAGCCCTTCCTACTCATTCACATCATGGCCGGGTTGCTGGCCCTGGGCGTCGCCACGCTCGCGACGCCGCTCGTCGGGCGGCTGGCCGGCCGGATCGGGCTGGTCGCGTACCCGAAGCGTGACCGCTGGCACACCACGCCGACGCCACTCATGGGCGGCGTCGCGATCTTTGTCGGCAGCGTCCCGCTCGTCGTCGGGCTGGCCGAGTTTGTGTCGGCCCACATGCTGGATCGGTTCGCCGCGCTGCTGATCGGCGCCGTCCTGATCTTCTCGCTCGGGCTGATCGACGATCTCAAAGCGCTGCCGCCGTACGCCAAGCTGCTCGGGCAGATCGTGGCGGCTTGCGTGCTGGTCGCCAGCATGCCGATTGGCCGGTACCTGCCCTGGTCCGTGTTGATGGTGCCGGTGATGATCTTCTGGATCGTCGGCGTCACCAACGCGTTCAACCTGCTGGACAACATGGACGGTCTCAGCGGCGGCATCGCGGCTATCTGCTCGCTGACGCTGTTCGTCTTCAACTTCGTGCAGGGAGATCACCAGACGGCGCTGCTCTGCATCGTGATCGCCGGCGCCTGTGGCGGTTTCCTGATCTTCAACTTCAACCCCGCCCGCATCTTCATGGGCGACGGCGGCAGCCTGCTGATCGGCTACCTGCTGAGCGGCATCGTGCTGCAGGGGGCGGCGAAGGCCGGCTCTGAGCTGGCGCTGACGCTGCTGGTGCCGGTCGGCGTCATGGCCCTGCCGATCCTCGACACGACGCTGGTCACCATCGTGCGCTCGCTGCACCACCGCCCGATCTCGATGGGCGGGCGGGACCACCTGTCGCACCGGCTGGTGGCGCTCGGCCTCAACGAGCGGTCGGCGGTCCTGGTCTTGTACGCCGTCAGCGTGCTGTTCGGCGGCCTCGCGGTGGCCTCCAACTACGTCAGCGGCCCGGTGACCGTCCTGCTCGGCTCGCTGCTGGTGCTGGGCATCGGGTTCTTCGGCATCTACCTGGGGCAGGTCCGCATCTACACCGAGGTCGATTACGAGCGGATTCGCTCGCAGCCGGGCATCGTCGGCAAGCTGGTGCTCGGCGGCTCGTGGCTCTACAAGCGGCAGGTCGCCGAGATGGTGCTCGACCTGACCCTGATCTGCCTGGGCCTGCTGGCGGCGTACCTGATCCGCTTCGAAGGCAGCCTGGAGCGCCATTACGTCGAGCAGTACGCTACGATGCTCCCGTGGGTCGTCAGCGTCAAGCTGGTCACCCTGTTCGCGCTGGGCGTCTATCGCAGCATCTGGCGCTACATGGGCACCAGCGATTTGCTCCGGCTGATGGTGGCCAGCACGGTCGGGTCGGCGCTGGCGTTCGGCGCGATTCAACTGGCGTTCCGCGGCGAGGGTGGCGCGCCCCGGGCCGTCCTGATGGTTGACTGGATCGTCGTGACGGCGCTGTTGATCGGCGCACGGATGTCGTTCGTGCTGATCCGGGACATCCTGGCACGGCTTCGCAAGCGCGACCTGGTCCGTGTGCTGATCGTCGGCGCGGGAGACACCGGCGAGCTGGTGCTCCGCGCGATGGCTCGCAACCACACCAAGGCCTACCGGGTGATAGGCTTCCTGGACGACGATTCCGACATGCGCGACCGCTCGATCCACGGGGTCCGCGTCCTGGGGTCGTCATCCACGCTCGGCGCGGTGGTGGACCGCCAGCCGGTTGAGGAGGTCGTCTTGACGACGAACCGCTACGCAGACGATCTCGTCGCCGAGTGCCGGCGGCGCGGCATCACCTTCCGCGACGTGGGCGCATTCTTCCGCTCCCAGCTTGACGCAGAGGCCGAGAAGCAGCCGGCCGGGGTCGGCGCTCGATGAAGATCCTGGTCACTGGCGGGGCCGGCTTCATCGGCTCGCACCTCGTGGACGAGCTGCTGGCGCGCGGCCATGAAGTCCACGTCGTCGACGCGCTGACGACCAGCGCCCGCGACAACCTCTCGCACCTGGACGGCAACCCCAACCTGAAGGTCACCATCGACTCGGTCCTGAACGAGTCGATGATGGACGAGGCGATCCGCGAGGCCGACCTCGTCTTCCACCTGGCGGCGGCGCTGGGTGTGAAGTTCATCCTGGAGCACCCGCTCTGGTCGCTCCAGACCAACATCCGGGGCACCGACGTGGTCTTGACGGCGGCGGATCGGCACCGAAAGCCGGTCTTGATCGCGTCCACGTCCGAGGTCTACGGCAAGAACGACTCCGGCCCGCTCAAGGAAGACGACGACCGCATCATGGGCTCCAGTCAGTTGAGCCGCTGGTTCTACGCCACCGCCAAGGCCGCCGACGAGGCGCTGGCGGCGGCCTACTGGCAGGAGAAGAGGCTGCCCACGATCTGCGTACGCTTCTTCAATACCATCGGGCCGCGCCAGACCGGCCGCTACGGCATGGTGGTGCCGCGATTCATCCGGCAGGCCCTCCGCAACGAGCCGGTCACGGTCTACGGCGACGGCCAGCAGACGCGCTGCTTCACCTACGTCGGCGATGTGGTCAAGTCCGTCATCGCGCTGACTGAGACCGACAAGGCCTGGGGCGACGTCTACAACGTGGGCCGGAACGCCGAGATCTCGATCTACGACCTCGCCAGCCGGGTGATCGAGCTGACCAGCAGCCGGTCCGAGATCGTGCTGGTGCCGTACACCGAGGCGTACAGCGAGGGCTTCGAGGACATGCGGCGGCGGGTGCCCGACGTGAGCAAGCTGCGGTCCACCATCGGGTACACGCCGGACACCGTCCTGGACGAGGCGTTGCGGCGCATCATCGAGGCGCACCCGGCCAGCGGCGTGGCCTCGGCAAGCTGATCCCGTCTGGCCGGCGGAGGCCGCGCGTGTCGGTAGACTGGCGGACCGTCTGATGCTCGGGCGTGTGGCGCGCATCGTCTGGATCTGGCTGCCGCCGCTGGTCTGGATGGCGGCCATCCTCTGGATGTCCGGGCGCTCCGACCTGCCCGTGCGGACCAATCCCCAGACGGGCGAGACGATCAAGACCACCTTCACACTGGCGAAGCTGGCGCACGTCTTCGAGTACAGCGTGCTGGCCCTGCTGCTGCTGCGGGCCGGCCTGTCCCGCGCTGGCGGGCTCGGCCTGCGGCTTGTCCCCGCCATCGTGGCGACGGTCGCCTGGGCCGGCCTCTTCGGCGGCCTGGACGAGCTGTGGCAGTCGCTGACGCCCAACCGCGAGCCGCGCCTGACCGACGTGGCCCTGGACACCGCCTCGGCACTCGCCGCCTGCCTCGCGGTCGCCCTGTGGCGGCGCAGCCGTGCGGACAAGATTCCCCATCCGAGTCCGCGCAGCGTCGGGCTGCGCCGCGAGGCCGCGCCGTGATCCGCTGGCTGCTGGTCGGCCTCTGGTACGCCGCTATCGTCTTCACGTCGTCGCTGACCTCGACCCCCGAATCCACTCAGCCCTGGCGTGACTTCCTGATCGCGAAGGCCGGGCACGTCTTCGTCTACAGCGTCCTCGGCTGGCTCGTCGCCGAGGCGCTCACGTCGCCGTGGGCCGGCCTCTCGGTGGGGCGGCGGCTCGCCATCGGCGTGACGATTGTCTCCGGGGCGCTGCTCGCCAGCCTGGACGAGACGCGCCAGACATTCGTGTACGGGCGCACGGGACAGCCGGGCGACGTGCTGCTGGACACGGTCGCGCTGTCAGGCGGGACGCTGCTCCATCACTGGCTGGTGCGTGGCCTGTCGGCGCCGGCGCTCCCCGACGAACCGGACGACCTGGGCGATGAGCGCGCCGTCGAAGGCGAGCATCAGCACCTGCATCGGCAAGACCTGCCGGTAGCCGTAGACGTACGGCAGGAACGTCATCATGATGCCGAAGTGGATCACGATGAACAGGTGCAGCGGCCAGGTGCGGAGCGTCCGCGCAGCCGGTAGGCAGACGACGGCCAGGACGTAGAGCGCCGTGATGCCCAGGACGTCGGGCGCGACGGCCCGGTTGTCCTCGACCGCCCCGGAGACGCCGACCGAGTACAACCCGAGCGGCACCAGCGTCCAGATGTAGCCGACCGGATCCTGCCGCGCGAACTCCACCACCTCGCGGGTCGCGCGGTCCAGCCCGAGGCGGTTGTAGAGCGGATCGCGGTCGATGCCGCTCAGGCGGACCTTTTCGGTGGGCTGGTGGGCCAGCAACAGCGTCGCCCCGCCGTTCGACGCGACCAGCGCCGGCTTGCCCGAGACGATGAGGTTGCGGATCGGCACCAGCGCCGCCACGACCGTCGTGCAGAGCGCCAGCACCATGAAGCCGGCGGCGACACGGCGCAGCGGCACGCCGGACCGCCGCCACGCCAGCACCAGGATGAGGGCTGCGCCCGGCATGAAGAGCAGCGTCGGCGCGCGCGTGATCGCCGCCACCCCGAAGAGGAGTCCGGCCCAGGCCAGATCCCGCAGACTGCGCTCGTCGACGGCACGCGCCAGCATCAGCAGGGCCGCCGGCAGCACCACAAAGTAGAGGTTCTCGGAGAGCAGCTTGCGGGCGATCCAGTCAAGCTGGGTCAACCCAAGCACCAGGAACAGCCCGAGGGCGGCGACGCCAGCCACCGCGCCAAACAGCCGCTTCCCCAGTGCATAGATGACGACGGCCGCGACACCCAGACCCGCAAGCTGCAGAACGATTGGTCCCCACAGCCCCTCGCCGGTCAGCCAGTGCAGCCCCGCCAGGTAGTACGGGTAGAACGGCTGGAAGAAGAACGGCTTCCCCTTGCCGAGCGGCTCGCCAAGGGTCATCAGCGGGCCGTTGAGCAGGATGTCCCGCGCATACGACTCGTAGGTCAGCCAGTCCTGGCCGCCTTCGAGGATCGTGGCGCGGCCAGCCAGCGGCGCGGTGGTCACGAGCGCGTAGACCGTCGCCACAAGCATGACCAGCGCCAGCAACGGACGCTCGACCAGGACAGGCCACGCGTGCGACTCGTACCGAACGAGCCGAACCCGCCGCACCACCGTCACCAGCGTAGCGGCCGCCAGCCCGACGATCGTCAGCGCGTCCAGAATGACCGCGATGGACCCGGCCGCCCGGTCGCGCGTCAGCACGTCGGGCCGGATCGGCTGAACGGTCAGGCTCGGCGCGGCCAGCGGGTGGATGCCCTGTCCCAGATCGGCGGCAAGCCGTAAGGACGGTGCGTTGCCGCCCTGGTGCAGGAAGTCCAGGCGGATCGGGTGCGGCCCCGGCGCGAGCGTCAGCGCAGCCTGATCCGTGGCGATGGCGTCCCGCCCGCCGACCGTGAGCGCGGGCGAGCCGTCCACCGAGAGGATCGCGACGCCGCGCGCCGACAGTTCGAACGGCACACCGCGGGGCGATTGATCGTCGCCGCGCGGACCGCCAGCCGGGACGTGTAGGTAGCCGTCGTAGCGTACGGCGAACGGCAGCGACAGGCGGTCGGGATCTGGCGCTTCGTAGTAGTTGAAGCGCTCCACGTCGTTGAAGAAGTGGAGCTGGAAGCCCTCCGCGCCCGGGCTGCGTTCCAGACGGGTGTAGGCGGCCGTGGGGTGCTGCGTGGAGCGCTCGGGAGCGCCGCTGAGACGGGCGCGCGGGTAGTAGGAGGCCGCCAGCCCGTACTCGGGTGCGCTCACCCAGAGCAGCAGCTTCAGCGCCAGCAGCACGAGCGCCGCCGCCGCGATCGTCCGCAGCAGCCGGTTCACCGACTCCACGCGGGCCAGCCCGCCGGTGGGCAGCCCGAACGCGAACAGCAGGCAGCCCAGCGCCGCCAGCAGCGACACGCCGAGCCAGTCCAGCGGGAGGCCCCGCGACAACGCCAACGGATGCCCTGGCAACAACACGTAGCTGCCCATGGACAGCGCCAGCAGCGCCGCCCAGCCCCGAGACGACACGCTATCGGCTCGCGTCGATCATCAGATCGAAGTGCTCGGCCCGGTTCTGCAGCAGGAACGGGCGACGCTTGTCCTCGGCCACCCACTTGATGCGGACGCGGATCGGGCCGTCAGCCGGCGGGATCAGCACCTCGTCCATGATGGTCTGGCCGAGCCGCCACTTGTTCAAACCGTAGACGGCTGAGAGCGCCATGTCCTGCTCGTACATGACGGGCAGCTCGTTGCGATCCACGATGTCAAGCTCGCGGTCGTAGCGGCCACGGGCGTCGTCGTAGCGCTCCCAGTAGAGCGTCAGGCGCGTGCCCTCGGCCACGCGCTCAGCGTCGTACCCCTTGAGCAGGACGCGGTCGCCCCAGCGCTGATCGAGCAGGTGCTGTGGCGCGCGGTCGGCATCCATCAGCACCATCACCTTGTGGCCGGCCGACCAGACGTTGAACGGCTTGTCGGCGGCCAGCGGATTGAGCCGCTCGGAGTTGGTGGCGCGGTTCGTCAGCTCGTCCACCAGATCGAGGGCGTAGTAGTCGGGCCGCTTCTTCCGCCAGCCCAGCTCCTCGGCGTAGTGGCTGTCGATGGGGAAGACGTAGGCTTCGGGCCGGTCCGCAAGATGCGCCACCAGATTCGGGCTGGCGACGACGACACCCTGGTCAGGAATCCGCTCGACGGCCCGCTGGAGCAAGCGCGTCCGCTCATCCGGGCGGAGGGCGGCCGGGTCGAACTTGCCGCCGCCCGGCAACGGGCTGACCAGCCGGTACGCCACAGCAGCACCGACGACCAGCAGCGCCAGCCCGGCGCTACGCCGCCAGCCGGACGGCAGGCGCGCCAGTCCCAGGGCCGTCGCCATCCAGACTCCCACCAGCAGCGGCGCGACCCAGTGCCGACCGAACGTGTCGTCGCGGTTCTGGAGCAGCAGCGCCGCCAGCGACGGCCCGGCCGTGATCGCCGTGGCCGGCGAGAGCAGCGCCAGCCCGCCCGTCGAAAGGCCCACCCATTTCAGGGCGTCCTGGCCGCGCTCCCCGAATACCCGGTCCAGCACCTTGCGGGGATCCTGCCGGATCTCTTGAAAGTGGTTCAGCGTGCGGTTGCCTTCGACCGATCCGAGCGTCCGCTGATCGTGGAAGCTCGGCATGACGACCAGGATCAGCAAGGCGAGATACGCTGCCGCGATCCCCGCGACGGCGATGCCGAGCAGCCGCTCACGGCGCAGGAAGAGCATCGCGCCGACGCCGATGACGACGAGCGCCGTCTCCTCCTCGAACGGCAGCGCCAGCAGCGCGATAGCCGCCCCCAGCCGGGGCCGGCCGGTCAGGATCAGCGCCATGCCAGCGGCCAGCGGCAGCGCCGCGACGGCCACGGCGTGGAAGTCGTCCAGGGCCACCCCGGCCAGCGCCGGCGTCAGGTAGAAGCCGGCCAGCACGACGACGGCCTGCCACGCCGACCCGAGCCGCTGGCGGGCCACGACGAACAGCGGCCAGCCCAGCAGCGCCAGCGAAGCTTGCTGGATCGCGATCAGCAGTTTGGGATCGGGGTAGAGCCGATAGAGGGCGGCAACCGGCAGCAACACCAGCGCGACGTGCTCGGCGAGGTGGCTCAGGTTCGTCTTGAGCAGGGTCGTCTCGAAGGGCCGCCCGTGCGCCGTGTTCCAGACGACCTGGGTGTAGATCTCCAGGTCATACCGCCCGGTCATGAACGTGTCGTGCCGGGCGAACGCCAGCCAGGTCGTCACGGCGAAGAACCCGAGTCCGAGCAGCGGGGCGAGCACCAGCGCCAGCACGTCGAGCCTGATCCGCGCGGACGCCTGACTGCGCGCACTCACAGGAGGCGCGGCGGGGCGAGCGGCTCGTTCGACGACGTCAGTGACCATGCGGGAGGCCGCCTCAGAGGGCCGGACTGGCCGGCCGGCAGGCTCGGGTGAGTATAGCGGAGGGCAGGCCGCGCACTCGCGATTCGGCCTGATTGTGCATCGTCACCGCACGTCCTCGCGCGGCGTCGCGACACCCGTCAGACGCCCCCGATCCGTCGCCAAGGTCAGGCCCGAGGCGGCCACGGTCGCGTCGGCGCGCATGCGACCGGTCAGCGGCGCGGCGGCTCGCTGAATGACGGTCGCCAACAAGTAGCCGCCGAACACGATGATGGGCAGGTACATCGGCAGCACCAGCCGGTTGTCGTAGTCGTACGGCACGAAGATGACCATCGTGGCGAAGTGGATCAGCACGAAGGCGTGCAGCAACAGCGCCCTTGGCGAGCGGGCACGCGCCAGGAGGATGATCGCCAGCAGATACAGCAGGTTGAACAGGATCAGCTCCGGCCAGACGGTGATGGTGCTCTCCTCGACGGCCGCGCCGTACCCGAGGGTGTAGGCCGCCAGCAGCACGCAGGCCCAGGCGTAGCCGGCCGGATCTTGCAGCAGGAATTCGACCGTCTCACGGGTCGGGGCGTCGCCGATGAACGGCGCGAACCAGCGCTCCTGCGCCACCCCCAGGCGGACGCCGTTGGACGGACGGTGCAGTTTCTGGAGGTTGACGCCGCCGCTCGACGCCAGCAGCGACGGCTGTCCGGCCACCAGTTGATTGCGGATCGGGACCAGCCCGATCGCCAGCGCCATCGCGAAGGCCAGGACAGCCAGTTGCCGCGCCACGACGGCCCGCGCCAGGCCTGTCCGTCGCAGCCCCCACCAGAGGATCGCGCCGACAAACGGCACGTAGAGCAGCGTCGGGCCACGCGTCACGATGGCGAGGCCGAGCAGGACGCCGCCGAGGATCAGGTCGCGCGCCCGCCGCTCGTCCAGCAGGCGCACCAGTATCAGCAGCAGCGCCGGCAGGATCGCGAAGTAGATCGCCTCGGAGATCAGCCGGTAGGCCACCCATTCGAGGTGCCACTTCCAGAGCGGCAGGTACAGCACGAAGGTCGCCAGCGCCGCCCACTGCCCGAACAACCGCTTCGCCAGGAAGTAGAGCAGCACACCCGTCAGCGCCGAGCCGAGCACCTGGATCGCCAGCGCGCCGAACTGATCCTCGCCGGTCAGGGCGTGGAAGGCGGCCAGGGCGTACGGGTAGAACGGCTGCGCGTAGAAGGTGCGCCCCTCGCCGAGCGGCTTCCCGAGCGTCATCAACGGCCCGCCGATAAGGATGTCGCGGGCGAACGTCTCGTGGGTCAGCCAGTCCTGGCCGCCGCCAAGCAGCGCCATCTTGTCCACGCGGTCGAGGCGCGGAACCGTCGCCGTCCAGAACACGGCCAGCAGCCACACACCGAGCAGCACGTGCTCAAGGATCGGCCAGCGCGCGGCCGGCAGTCGGACGAAGCGCCGCACGGCCAGCCCGGACAGCAACACTGCACCGACGCCGACCAGCACCAGGAACGCGGCGTCCAGCGCTCTTGAGGCCGTCAGCCATGTGCGATCCGCCTCCCACTGGGCTGGCGTAACGCTGGCGGGAAACCAGTACGGCACGCGGATCGGCTGGCGGCGACCGTCGAGCGACCACTCCAGCTTGAGATCGGGCGAACGGGGCGGTCGGCGGGCATAGGTCAGGCGGACGGGGTGCGAGCCAGCCGCCAGATCGAGCGTCACGACGGCGGTCTGGCGACCATCGGCGTCCACGGCTGCGACTTGCCGGTCACCTATCCGCAAGGCGGCCGGCCCTGACGCTGTCAGCCAAAGCTGGTAACTGCCGCCGGCCGGCACGTACAGGAAACCGTCCCAGCGGGCCGAGAACGGCAGGTTCTTCCGCCGCTCAGCCTCGGAGCCGTAGAAGTTGAAGCGCTGCACGTCGTTGAGGAAGAAGGTCGGGAACTCGTCGCCGCCGAAGTCGATCTCGCGCTCGCGGCGGGTCCACGGCTCGCCGAGGAAGTCGGTCGAGCGCTCGAAGTCGCCCTGGAAGCGGCTGTTGTCGAAGTACCAGCCGGGCAGTCCCGAGGGGAGCGCCTGCCAGCCGACGACGCCCCTGGCAGCGGTGAGGATCAGGATGGAGGCTGCAAAGATGAAGGGTAACCTCACGCCCGAGGAGGCCCTCACCCCCCAGCCCCCTCCGTTGCGCGGCGCGAACATCGGCTGCGCCGACGTCTCTGTGCGCGGGAGAGGGGGAGAGACCTGCCGGGGCCAGAGCACCCAGGCTGCCACGCCACCCACCACGGCGACTGCCAGGCTGAGCGGTCGCCAGGGCAATCCGTTCAGCCAGCTTTCCGGGTGGCCGTCCACCAGCAGGTACGCCAGCGCCGCGGCCACCACGAGCAGCCTCGCGCGTCCAGGGCTGATGACCATCAGGTGCCGGCTCACTCGGGCGTGACCTCCAGCGGCAGATCGACCCAGACCCCGCCGGCGGTGGTCAGGATGCGCTGGTTGGCGACGGGGTCGATCGTCGAGACGGCCAGCCGGACCTTTCCCTTCGGTAGCTCACGCGGCAGACGGACCTTCCAGCCGTCCTCGATGAACTCGTCGGTCGTCCAGCCGGAGGTCGGACGCTTGCCGCCGGCCGGCTCGCTCTCCCACTGCGAGAGGATGCGGCCGGACTCGTCCAGCAGGGCCAGCGCGAGTACCTGATCGCGTAGACTCGGTTGCGCGGCCCGCCAGACGAGCGTCAGATCGAGGTTGTCGCCGGGCCGCACGCGCCGAGCCTTCAGATCGTAGCCGAGCAGTTGCGCGCCGCCCACGAACGCCGCGTCCACCCGCATGCGCAGCTCTGGCTCCTTCAATTCGCGGTCGGCAGCCTGCACCGTGATATGTCCAAGGCCGATAGGTCCCGTGGCCGCCTGTCCCGGTACCACGAGCGCCGCGGCCAGCTCGAACGCGCCCGCGCCGAGCGATGCCGGCAGGGTGAGATCCCAGGTGTCACGCACGATCTCGCCGCGCTTCCAGTCGGTTGTCGGGTAGGCGCCATCGACCGGGACGCTGCGCCACTCCGTGAGGACCGCTCCGCCCGGCTGCCGCAGCACGAGGCTGACCTCGCGTGGCTCGGGGCGGGGGCTGGTACTCTCCCAGAACAGGCTCAGCCGCAGACGCTCGCCGGCCCGGGCGGCGTCTCGGTCGAAGTCCACCCCGACCAGCCGTGCGCCGTCCGCCTGCGCGTCGAGGCGCCGATCCAGTGGCAGGACATCTGGCGAGAGTGGCATGGAGCGGCTGACCAGCCGGACGGTTGCGCCGCGCGCCTGTGGCAGGCCGGCGCTGCCCCACGGGCCATCTTCGACCGTCCTGGCCTGTCCTGACGCCACCGTGAAGCCGCCGTCCAGGCGGTACTCGCCCGGCGGCAGCGTCGGATCGACCTCCAGGCGCGCCACGCCGACGGCCCGCTCGCCGGGCCGCCAGGCGGCGCTCGGGTAGACGGCCGTCTCGGCCTGCCCCCAGCGACGGCCCTGGCTGTCCACCAGCCGCACGAACGGCCGGGCGCGGTTGCGTGGCCGACTGACAGCCTCCCAGTAGATCAGCACATCCATGGTACGGCCCGGCTCGATGGAGGCCGGACCATCCAGGCCCAGCAGCTTCGCGTTCTCGGTCTGCCCCTCGCCGAACGACGCGCCGAGCGTCTGGCGCGGCGCAGCGCACTCCCCGACGCCGGCTCCGGCGAGGTAGAGGTTGAGGGCAGCGCCCGTCACCGCGTCGCGCTCCCGCCCGAGCAGCGCCCCGTCACCCAGGCAGCGCACGGCGAAGTCAGCGGCAGCGCGGTCCGGGGCGACGTACAACGCGTCCTGGCCCTGAGGCGGCAGCACGAAGCCACGCGCGCCGTCGAACCAGCGGAGCGTCGGGTAGGCGAGGCCGGTCAGGTAGGCCACGTCCGTCGAGCGGCTGTCGTCGCCCACGAAGTAGACGGCGTCCGCCCGCATCAGGAGCTCCGGCCGACTCGCCTGCCGGGTGGCGATGGCCACGTCGCCGTTCAGGCCGTAGAACGCCTCGCGGGCCGCGTCGTGGCCGCGCCACTCACCAGCCCCCAGGCTGGCCGAGCCACCCACAACTGCTACCAGCACCAGGGACGCACGTGCCGCCGGCGGCAATGGCGCGCCGGACGGCAGGCGAACCCCGAGCGGACGCATCAGGCGCCCAAGGCGCTCGGCGACCGTCCAGATGCCGACGGCAGCGATGGGGACCATCGCCACGTACATCGGCAGGATCAGTCGGAAGCCGTACTGGTGCGAGAAGAAGACGGTCATCTGGGCGAGATGGCTCCAGATGAAGGCGTGGACGAACCACGTCGGCAGCGCTCGCGCGCGCGGCAGCAGCAGCGTCACCAGCAGGTAGCCGACCCACAGCCCAAAGAGGCCGGGATGGATCTGCCACGAGCCGCTCACCGCGCCGACCACGCCAACAGCGTAGAGGAACATCGGGACCAGCGTGCCGACGTACCCGACGGGGTCCTGGCGGATGAACTCGACCACCTCGCGGGTGGTGCGGTCCAGGCCCAGCCGCTCGTAGAGCGGGTCTTTGTCCACCCGCGAGAGGTCGACCTTCGCGGACGGGCGATGCGCCTCCCAGAGGTTCGCCCCGGCGCTGCTGGTGATCGGCACGAAGCGGCCCGAGACGACGTAGTTGCGGGTGGTGGCGAGGCCGAGCGTCAGGATGACCACGGCGACGAACACGGCGAGCAGGCCGGCCGTCCTTCGCCAGCCCAGCGGACAGAGTGAGCCGCCGTACGCCAGCCAGCGCGGCCCGACGCGGCTCAGGTCGAAGCGCCGCCACGCCAGCAGCAGTACCAGCACGGCCGGGGGCAGGATCGCCAGCGGCGTGGTGCGGGCCAGCCCGCCCAGGCCCAGCACGAAGCCGGCTCCGACAGCCGCTCGCCACCGCCCGGACCGGGCAAGCCGGACCAGGAGCAGCAGAAAGATTGGCAGGATCGGGAAGATCAGGTTCTCGGAGAGCAACAGGCCAGCCGTCGGCTCGAAGACGGTCTGGCGGTACGCCTCGAACAGCAGCAGCGCGACGACCGCCGCGCCCCGCCCGAACAGCTCACGAGTGAGGGCAAACAGCCCGAGGCCGGCGCAGACGCCGAGCACGGCGTTCATGAACAGCGGCGCGAACAGGCTCTCGCCCAGGATCAGGTGGGAGAAGGCCACCCAGTAGATGTAGAGCGGCTGGTAGTAGAACGGCAGCCCCTGCCCGAGCGGCCGGGCCTCGGTCAGCAATGGGCCATTGGTGAGGAGATCGCGAGCGAAGCCTTCATAGGCGAGCCAGTCGTTGCCGCCGGACAACAACACCGCCCGACCGTACAGGTGCAGATGCCCGAGAAGCTCCCAGCCGCCGGCCAGCACGAGGTAGGCGGCGAGCAGGAGCCGCGCGGGGAAGACCTCACGCCCCGGGCCAGAGGCGAATCTCGCCCCCCAACCCGCTCTGGGCGTCGGAGAAGGTGAGACGAGTCCGCGGACCCGCAGGTGCGCGAGGAACCCCAGGGCGACCAGGCCGACGAGTGCAGCGTCGAGCAGCGTGCCAACCTGCCGCAGCCACGTATCCCGAGCGACCGCCTCCGCCGATGTGCCCATCGTGACGAGCGCCGACGGCGTGTCGAGCGCCAGCCACGGCATCATCTCGTCGGGGCGGCTGTAGCTGACCACAATCGGGTAGAGGCCGGGCGGGACGTCGAACGTCAGGCTCGCCTCGCGCACGCGGCCGGATTCCGCAATCGAGGCTGGCGGGCCGTTGTCGATCTGAACGGACGCCAGACCGTTGGACTGGAGCGTCAGCGTCTGCGGCCCACCGGCCGAAACGACGATCTGCCCGGTCCAGGACACGGTGAACGGGAGCAGGTCGCGCTTCGGATCGGCCGGCGTGTAGTAGTTGAAGCGCCGAACGTCGTTGAAGAAGTGGACCGGGAACTCGTCGCCGTGGAGCGCCAGCACGCGATCCACGCGGACCGTCCCTGGCTTGCCGTCGGTCAGATACTCGCCGGTCAGGCCGTAGGTCGGCGCGAGCCAGAAGGTCGCCAGCTTCAGCGCAGCCAGCAGCGCCAGCGCACCGGACCAGAGGCCCGCCCGTGTGGGCACGCCCGGCAACGCTACCATCCACCCCGCGACGAGCAGCACGAGGCAGAGGCTCGGCACGCTCAGCGGCAGACCGCTCAAGTGTGCAAGCGGGTGTCCGGGCATCGCGAGCGCGAGCAGGACAGCGCCAAACAGCAACGGACGGGCCTGGGGCATCAGGACGACGAACTCACCTCGTTGCCCGAGGGCGGCCAGCTCAGGGCGCGCGCATGGGCTGGAGCCGGAAGACACCGAAGTATACGGCACACCCTCGTCCACACCCGCACACCCTCATCCACACCCGCATGCCTGCTTCCACATCCGCGTGGCCACTCCTGATGCTTCTCTGCTGTAATTCCACGCGGAGGATGTTATGCGCTGTCTCGTCACCGGGGCCGCCGGGTTCGTCGGCTCACATCTCGCGGAGCGGCTGCTGCGCGAGGGCCACGAGGTTGTCGGGGTGGACATGTTCCACGCCTACTACCCGCGCGCCCGGAAGGAGCGGCACCTGGCCGCCCTGCTCGAACATCCACAGTTCACCCTGCACGAGATCGACCTTCGCACGGCTGACCTGGACCCGGTGGTGGCGGGCTGCGAGGTGGTGTACCACGAGGCGGCGATGCCGGGCCTGGTCCGTAGCTGGGACTGGTTCGAGGAGTATGTGTCCTGCAACGTGCTGGCCACGCAGCGGCTGTTGGAGGCCGCGCGCAAGGCGGGTCCGCGCTCGTTCGTCCAGGTCTCCACGTCGTCGGTGTACGGCCGCAGCTCGAGCTGCGCCGAGGACGCCCCCCCGCGGCCGATCTCTCCGTACGGCGCCACCAAGCTGTGCGCCGAGAACCTCGCCTTCGCCTACCACACCGAGATGGGCCTGCCGGTGGTGGCGGTGCGCTACTTCTCGGTCTACGGGCCGCGCCAGCGCCCGGACATGGGCTATACGATCTTTGTCGAGAAGGTGCTGCGCGGCGAGAAGATCACCATCTTCGGCGACGGCGAGCAGACGCGCGGCAACACCTACGTCGAGGATGCTGTGGACGCCACCATCCGGGCCGGGCTGGAAGGCCGCCCCGGCGAGGCGTACAACGTCGGGGGCGGCGAGGCGCGCTCGGCCAACTGGATCGTCGAGACCATCCAGCGGCTGGCCGAGAAGCGCGTCGAGGTTGTCCACGGGCCAGCCCGCCCCGGCGAACAGCGAGATGCCCTGGCGGTGACCGACAAGGCCCGATCCGAGCTTGGATGGTCGCCGAAGACCCCGCTGGAGGACGGGCTGCTGGCGCAGATCCGCTGGCAGCAGGCAGAGTTAGCTCGGCAGTAGGCAACCGCTGCCAGCCGGATGTGCGATAAACCCGGCCGGTGCAAAATCGATCTACCTGCTGGCCACGGACCGGCCAGACTGCACGCACAGGAGCTGCTCGGTGAAGATCACGAACGTCACCGCCTATCACCTGCCGGGTACCCGCTACCCGTGGGTTTTCCTCCGCGTGGACACCGACGAGGGGCTGTACGGCTGGGGGCAGGCCTCCAGCGGTCCGCACAGCGCCGTCGTCGCGGCGGCGGCCAGCCGGCTGGCCCCGATCCTGATCGGCGAAGACCCGACCCGCATCGAGTTCATCTGGCACAAGCTGTACGCCAGCTTCAACTCGCTCGGCTCGCTCGGGTTCGTCTCAGCGTTGATCTCCGGCATCGACATCGCACTGTGGGACATCCGGGGCAAGCAGCTTGGACAGCCGATCTACGAATTGCTGGGCGGCAAGTTCCACGAGAAGCTGGTGCTGTACAGCAATGGCTGGTTCGACGGCTGTGAGACGCCCGAGCAGTACGCGAAGGCGGCCCGCGCGACGGTGGACGAGGGCCATACGGCCATCAAGCTCGATCCGTTCAAGCGCGGCGCAGCCTACCTCGCCGGGTACGCCGCGAACTACCCGTCACACGAGGACTACGCGGCCGTCGAGATCATCGATGCGATCCGCACCGAGATCGGCAACAACGTCGAGATCTTCATCGACGCACACGGTCGGTTCAACATGCCAACGGCCGTCCGCCTCGCCAACCACCTGCGGCCCTACCGCATCGGCTGGTTTGAGGAGCCGGTCCCACCCGAGAACTGGGACGCTCTGCGCCAGTTCCGCGATCAGACGGACGTGCCGATCTGCGTCGGCGAGCGGCTGTACACGCGCTGGCAGTTCCGGCCAGTCCTCGAGCAGAAGCTGACGGACTACATCATGCCGGACATCATCCGGACGGGCGGCATCTCGGAGATGAAGAAGATCGCCACGCTGGCCGAGACCTTCTTCGTGCCGATCTCCCCGCACGACGCGACCGGCCCGATCACGCTGATCGCCGGCGCCCAGACGATGATGTCCACGTCGAGCTTCTTCCGGCTGGAGATCGCCTACTCGGAGCTGCGGAAGTACCAGCAGATCATGGATCCGCCGTTCGACGTCCACGACGGCTACTTCCACGTGTCGGACGCGCCGGGCCTCGGGCACGAGCCGCGCGCGGACTACCTGGAGCAGGGCATCCCGTACTGACCGGAACTCCGCACCTCGCACGTGCAGGGCCGGACCACCCAGAACCATGTCATTCTGAGAACCATGTCATTCTGAGCGAAGCGAAGAACCTCACCCGCGGACCGTCAACGGCGGCCCCAGCGGGTGAGGTTCTTCGCTTCGCTCGCAAGCTCGCTGCCGCTCAGAATGACAGGCAAAGATGCCTTCGACCGTCCCGCTCATCAGCACTCCCCGATCGGCATGCTCCACGCGTTGAGTGTACGGCGACGATGGTCAGCGACAGCACCGATCCACCGTCTCTGGGAACGGTCCCCCAGAACCCGAAACCGAACACCCGGCACCTCTCGCTCAGTGCTCGATGCCGATGAGCTGCAGCTCCTTCGCGAAGTGGCAGGCCGCCTGGTGTCCAGGCTCGACCTCGACCAGCGGCGGCTTCTCGGCGCGGCAGATCTCCTGCGCGAAGCGGCAGCGCGGGTTGAACGTGCAGCCGGCCGGCGGGTTGGCGGGGTTCGGCACGTCGCCCTGGAGGATGATCCGCTTGCTCTGCTTCTCGGGGTCCGTCTTCGGGATGGCCGAGAGCAGCGCCTCCGTGTATGGGTGCTTCGGCGCGGCGTACAGCTGCTGGGCCGGCGCCATCTCGACGATGCCGCCGAGGTACATCACCGCCACTCGGTCGGAGATGTGCTCCACCACTGAGAGATCGTGCGAGACGAACAGGTACGCCAACCCCAGCTCGGTCTGGAGATCCTTGAGCAGGTTCAGCACCTGGGCCTGAATCGACACATCCAGGGCCGAGACCGGCTCGTCCGCCACGATCAGCTTGGGCTGGAGCGCCAGCGCCCGGGCCACGCCGATCCGCTGCCGCTGGCCGCCGCTGAAGGCGTGCGGGAAGCGGTTCATGTGCTGGACCCGCAGGCCGACCATCTCCAGCAGCTCGCGCACTCGGGTCTTGATCTGGTCGCCGTCGCGCATGCCGTGGATGACCAGCGGCTCGGCGATGATCTCCAGCACCGTCATTCTCGGGTTCAATGAGGAGAACGGATCCTGAAAAATCACCTGCATGTCACGGCGGATCGGCTTCAGCTCCTTGCGCGACATCGGCGTCAGATCCTGCATCCGCCCTTCGTGACGGAACCAGATCTCGCCGGCCGTCGGCTTCGAGGCGCGCAGGATCATCCGGCCGGTGGTCGTCTTGCCGCAGCCGGACTCGCCGACCAGCCCGAGCGTCTCGCCCTCGTCGATCTGGAAGCTGACGCCATCCACGGCCTTGACGTAGCCAACCGTCCGCCGCAGCAAGCCGCGCTGGATCGGGAAGTACTTCTTGATATCGCGGACATCCAGCAGCAGTTCGCCGGACGTCTTCGCCGCCCCCGGCGACGGCTGAGGGGCGGGCGCGGTCTCGTGCAGGGTCACGCGGTCACCCCCAGGATGTGGCTCGTGCTCGGCTCATACAGGGTACAGCGTACCCAGTGGCCCGGCTCGATCTCCACCAGCGGCACCTCGTCCTGGCAGCTCTCGCGCTTGGGCGCGGGGCAGCGCGGGTAGAAGCTGCACCCGCTCGGCAGGTTGTACGGATCGGGGACGCTGCCGGGGATCGAGGCCAGCCGCGCCTTGACGTCCTTGCCGACCTTCGGCAGGCTCCGCAACAGCCCGATGGTGTAGGGGTGCAGCGGATCCTTGAAAATGGTCCGCGAGGCCGCCATCTCCACGACCTTGCCCATGTACATCACGGCCACGCGGTCGGCCATCTCGGCGATCACCCCCAGGTTGTGGGTGATCATCAGGATCGCCATGCCGTAGTCGCCCTGCAGCTTCTTGAGCAGCTCCAGAATCTGCGCCTGGATCGTGACATCGAGCGCCGTGGTCGGCTCGTCGGCGATCAGGAGGCGCGGGTTGCACGACAACGCCATCGCGATCATGCAGCGCTGACGCAACCCGCCCGACAACTGGTGCGGGAACTCGTGAAAGCGCTGCTCGGCGTTGCCGATGCCGACCTGCTTCAGCGATTCGACGGTGCGAAGGTAGGCGTCATGCTTGTTGGCGCCACGGTGCAGCACGATCGCTTCGGCGATCTGGCTCCCGACCGTGTGGACCGGCGACAACGAGGTCATCGGCTCCTGAAAGATCATCGCGATCTCGTTGCCACGGATCGAGCGGATCTGGCTGCCGCGCGGATCAATGTTGGTGAGATCGACCACCTCGCCAGTACGGCGGGTAAAGCGAATCTCCCCGCCGACGATCCGGCTGACCTTCGGCAGCAGGCGCAGGACGGTGTGCGCCGTCACGCTCTTGCCGCAGCCGGACTCGCCCACCAGCCCGACCGTCTCGCCGGGCTTGATGTCGATGGTCACGCCGTCAACCGCTTTGACGATGCCGTCGCGAGTGTAGAAATGCGTCTTCAGGTTATCGATCTGGAGCAGCGAGCCCGTCGCGGACTGGTGCGCTGCCTGAACTGCCAGTGGTGTCGTCATCAGGGCTGCACCTACACCGCCGTGTACGGGTCGGTCGCGTCGCGCAGACCGTCGCCGAGGAAGTTGAACGCCAGCACCGCCGTCGCGATGAAGATGACGGGCATCAGCAGCCAGGGGAAGTGGGCGAGCGTCTGGATGTTCTGGGCCTCCTGCAGGAGGGTGCCCCAGCTGACCAGCGGCGGCCGAATCCCGATGCCCAGGAACGTCAGGGCCGTCTCGGCCAGGATCATGTTCGGCACCTGGAGCGTGGCGATCACGACGATGTGGCTGGTGGCCGACGGGATCAGGTGCTTGAAGATGATGCGCCAGTCGCTGCCGCCCGCCAGTTGCGCCGCGAGGACGTACTCCTCCTCGCGCAGGGCCAGCACCTTGCCGCGCAGCTGCCGTGCAAGCCACGTCCAGCTGATCAGCGACAGCACCACGCTGATGGCGAAGTAGACCTGGAGCGGTGGCCAGTGCGGCGGGAAGGCGGCGGCAAGGGCCATCCAGAGGGGGATCGACGGGAACGAGCGGATGATCTCGATGGTCCGCTGCATCAGGTCGTCGATCCAGCCGCCGTAGTAGCCGCTGGCCACGCCCATGACCGACCCGATGAAGAGGCTGAGGGTCACGCCGACGAGGCCAATCGACAGGGAGATCTGGCTGCCGACGATCAGCCGCGACAACTGATCCCGCCCCTGCCGGTCGGTCCCGAGCAGGAAGACGCCCCACTCCTTATCCTCGATGCCGAACAGGTGAGTCTCCATCGGGATCAAGCCGAACAGGTTGTACTCGGTGCCCTTGACGAAGAACTTGATGGGAATCTTTGTGTACGGGTCTGGGACGTAGGTGCGCCGCAGCGTCTCGCGGTCGATGGTCCGCGTGACGCCGAGGACGTGCGGGTAGAACCGGCCGTCGTCCACGAGGTAGATCGGCTGGGGCGGCACGTAGATGCCGGCGTCGAAGCGAAGATCGGCATCGTACGGGGCCAGGAAGTTGGCGAAGAGCGCCATGAGGTACATCGCCAGGATGATCCCGCCGCCGACCATCGCCGCGCGATTGCGGAGGAAGCGCAGCCAGACCAGCTGAAGCTGCGTTCGGGCGTAGCGCTTCTCGTCGGCGGCGCTGACGACCTCCTGCTCGACGGTGCGGTCAGCAGAATCCTCGGGATAGGACCAGTCGCCGCGCTGTATCACGCTGCTCATTCGTACCGAATCCTTGGATCGACCCAGGCAAGGGCGAGGTCTGCCAGCAGGTTGCCAACCATCAACAGGGCCGCGAGCATCAGCAGGATGGTGCCGGCGAGGTACACGTCCTGGTTGCGGAGCGAGGTCAGGAACATCGGGCCAATGGTGGGCAGCGAGAGCACGATGCCCAGTAGCGTCGCGCCGTTGATCAGGTTCGGCAGCTCCATGCCCATGACGCTGACGAGCGGATTGATCGCGACGCGGACAGCGTACTTGTTGATGACGATCTTCTCGGCCAGCCCCTTGGCACGTGCCGTGGTGATGTACTGCTGACCGAGGATCTCCAGCAGGTTGCCGCGCATGATCCGGATGAGCTGCGCGGTGCCGGCCGCGCCGACGATGATGGTCGGCCAGAGCAGGTGATTGACGATGTCGAGGATCTTCGCGCCGGTCCAGGGAGCCGTCTCATATTCTGGAGACATCAGCCCGCTGACCGAAGCATTGAACCAGAATGCTGCGATGAACATGTACACGAGGCCGAGCATGAACGCGGGAATGCTCAGGCCCAGGAACCCGATCAGCGAGAGCAGGACGTCGCCCCAGCTGTACTGGTGCGTGGCCGAATAGATGCCGATGGGAATGGCGACGACCCAGGTAAAGGCCAGCGCCAGCAGCGAGAACAGCAGCGTGAAGCTCAAGCGGCTTGAGATCAGCTCCGACACGGGCGTCTTCCACTCGACCGAGTAGCCGAAGTCGCCGCGCGGGAACCCGGCGATCCAGGTCGCATACTGAACCCACATCGGCTTGTCGAGGCCGTACTGCTGCCGCAGCGCTTCAACGGCGCGGTCGTCGATGGCGCCGCCGGCCTCCGCCGCCTGCAACGACAGCGTGGTCATGAAGTCGCCGGGCGGCAACTGAATGATGATGAACGTCAGGACCGACACCACGAACAGGGTGGGGACCATCCCGATGAGCCGGCGAATCAAGTAGGTCAACATGAAGCATCGGTCCCGAACGAAGGGTCGCGGATCATGGATCGTAGGTCATGGGATACGGGGACGATTCCTCGTGGACGGCGGTGTTACGACGATGCCCGGGGTCTTTTCGCTCAAGCGCCATTCGCAGTGCCTTGAGTTGACGAGCCACCGAGTGCAGGCTTTGAAACAACGCCACGGCATCGCGCTGCGGTAGATACTCGAAACCGAGCGCAAGCTCCAGTTGCGTCTCCAATTCGGCGAGTGAGCCTTGAGCTATCGACAGGTGATGGAGGTACTCGCGGAGGTGCTCCCGAGCGTGACCTTCAGCGATGTTCGACGGCACCGACACCGCAGCCCGTCTGATCTGACCCGTCATCCCGTAGACCTCCTCACGCGGGAAGGCCCGCGTGAGGAGATAGACTGTCCGGGCGAGATCCATGGCGGCGTGCCAGACACGAAGCTCACGAAACCCTCCACCGGAGGCTCGCTCCCACTGCTGCTCTGTCACGCCACTCCCACGACCTTCGACCCTCGACCTACGACCCTCGACTCCGCCTATTTCTTGAAGAAGAACTGGGCCGGGTCGAGGTTGCCCGGGCTCATGAAGATCCAGTCGGTGACGGCCTCCTCGGGCACGTTCCGGAAGTTGTTCTTGACGACGGCGATGGACGGCACCGCGCCGACCGTCCCGATCACCCAGACGTTGTCCGCGCCCAGCTTCACGATCTGCTTGCCGATCTCGACCTGCTTGGCCGGATCGACCGTCGAGCGGAACTGGTTGAACAACTCGTGCGCCTTCGCCACGTCGCCCTCGGGCTTCTCGCCCTTCGTGCCGCCCGACGCGAAGTAGACGCCCCAGGCCGGAGCCATCCACGAGCGCTGGTCGTATGGGAAGACATAGACCGGATCGACGAACGGCTCCAGGCCCCGGTCGGTGCCCCAGGTGCCGATCTGCAGCTCGCCGTTGTTGCCGCGTGGCACAAACGTCTCGCGCGGGGTGCTCTTGAGCGCCATCTTGAGGCCGACGGCTTCCCAGTCCTTGCGGACCAGCTCCATCGCGTCGAACTCGGGACCGCTCGTCTGGTACGTCTCGATGGTCAGCTCGAGCGGCTTGCCGCTGGGAAGGGTTCGGAAGCCGTCCGCGCCCTTCTTCAGGCCGACCTCGTCCAGCAATGCGTTCGACTTGTCCTTGTCGTAGGTCGCGTGCAGCGTCTCGGTCGCGGGGTCGTAGAACGGCGACGCCGGGATCAGGATCGCGTTGCGCTCCTTGCCCAGGCCGAAGTACGCCACCTCGTTGATGCGCTTGCGGTTGACCGCGTACGAGAGGCCCTGCCGGAACTTCGCGTTCTGGAAGAGCGGCTTCAGGTCGGCGTCGGCAATCGTCTGGTTGACGAAGAACGCGATCTTGGAGCCGCTGGCATCCGGCCACTGGAACACCCGGTAGCCGTTCTTCTGCTTGTTCTCCTGGAGCAGCGAGAACTTGGAGATCTGAATGCCCCGGAACTGCATGTCGATCTCGCCGTTGATCGCCTTGAGGTTGATCGCCTCGTCGTTCTCCACGAGGTCGACGCGCAGCTCGTCGATGTACGGCAGCTGGTTGCCCTGGGTGTCCACCTTCCAGTAGTACGGGTTGCGGGTCGCCAGCAGGAAGCGGTCACCCGCCTTCCAGGACGTGACCCGCCAGGACGTCATCCCAGGGCGCTCGGTGTTGTAGTCGTCGGCCTTCTCGTTGAACGCCTTGTAGTCCGTCACCGCCTTGTTGTGCTTGGGGTGGAACTGGGTCAGGTAGTGCTTCGGCGCGTAGAACCCGAACCGCTCGAAGTTGAGCGGCCACTGGTTGCCGTGGAACGCCAGCATCCGCAGGGCCAGGCCGTTCGGACCGTCGAACTTGAGCCGGATCACCTCAGCGGAGACCTTCTCCAGCTGCATCGGCTTGCCGTTGACCACCCACTCGGGCGGCGGCGACGGGCTGAGGTTGGCGTCCAGCGCGATGTCTTCCCACCAGAAGATGATGTCGTCGGTGGTGAACGGCTGGCCGTCCGACCATTTCAGGCCCTTACGCAGCGTCAGGGTCAGCTGCTTGCCGTCCGGGGAGAACTCCCACTTCTCGGCGAGGCCGGGGCCGATCGGATCCTTCGGGTTGCGCGGCCAGCGCAGCATCGACTCGTAGACGTTCCGCTGGTAGGCGTGGAAGTCTGCCACACCCTTGAACGCCAGCCGCCAGGTGCCGCCGTACGCGCCCACCTCTTCGACCGGGGTCACGACCAGCGGATTCTCGGGCATGCGCTGCTCGACGGGCGGCAGCTTGCCGGCCTTGACCTGCTCCTCGAGCGCCGGTGCCTGCTTGAACGAGGTCGGCTTGGCCGGGGCCGGGGCAGCGGCCGCCGGCTTCGACTCGGCCGGCTTGGCGGCTTCGGCGGGCTTCGCAGCCTCGGCCGGCTTGGCCGGGGCAGCGGCGGTTGTCGGCGCGGCAGCGGCCGGCTTGCTCTCGGCCGGCTTGGCGTCCGCCGGCTTGGTCTCGGCCGGCTTGGTGGCTGGCGGGCTCGGGCTGCAGGCGACGGCCAGCGGCACGGCAGCCAGCGAGAACATGCCGATACGCAACAGGCGCCGCCGGCTCAGGCGAAGCACACGCGTCGTCGTCGCGGACGATGCTGAGTTGAGGCTGTCCATCCTGTGAGGACCTCCACTCCGAGGTTGGAGTTACGAACGGTGAGTATGCGGCATCAAAGGTCTACGGCGGGTGACGGTCAGGCAGGCCGACACGGGGGTGCGACGGTCAGACGAAGCTCGCGCGGACGATCCCTCCTCTGTACTCGGGCGTCACCTGGGCCGTCGAGCCTCGCACCAGGAGGCGCGGCGCCAGCCGCCAGTGAACGGGGCCTTCCGGCCCGCCGCCTTGCATCCGTGCCATGAGCAGGTCTACCACCTGCCGAGCCTGCTCGTGGCGGTCGAAGCCAACGGTCGTCAGGCCGCTGCGAACCGCGCCGGATAGCTCGATATCGTCCATGCCGACCAGGGAGATCTCTTCGGGCACCCGGACGCCGAGGCGCTCCAGCCCCAGCCAGAGGCCGATCGCCAACACGTCGCCGATGGCTACGACGGCCGTCGCGCCGGAGTCACGCACGCGCTCGGCCATCGCGTCAGCCGCCGCCATCGTCGCCTGTTCGACGCCCAGGATCAGACAGGGGTCCACTTCCAGCTCGAACTGGCGCAGGACGTGGAGGTGGGCCTCGACACGGGTCTCCATCGCGCTCAGGTTGGCTGTACTGTCGAAGATGGCGATGCGCCGATGCCCCAGTCGAATCAGGTGCTCCATCGCGATCTCGACGCCGAGGGGCCGGTCAGGGAAGACGGCGTCCACGTTCGGATCGGCCACGAAGCCAGCCAGCGTCAGCACCTTGATGCCGGCCCGCCGCAGCTTGTCAAAATCGCCGGGGGCGGCATGGGCCATCGCGATGGCCACGCCCTCCGCTCGCAGCCGACGCATCTGCTCCAGCGCCGCCAGCTCGCGCTCGCGCTCGGTGCCGATGCTCATCAGCACAAGGCTCAAGCCGCGGTCGCGGAGGTACGTCTCCATGGCCAGGGCGAGTTCGGTCCAGCGCGGGTTGGCAAGGTGGCGCACGCCCAGCACGACGAGGCCGGTGCCGCGCCCCCCGAGCGCCCGAGCGGGCTGGCTGGGCACGTAGTCCAGCTCGCGAATGGCCATCTCGATGCGCGCGCGCGCATCCGCGCCAACGTAGCCGCTCTCGTTGATGAAGCGCGAAACGGTGGCCAGCGAGACGCGCGCATGCTGAGCAACATCGTAGATGGTGCGGCGAGAGGAAGGCGCGGCAGCATCGCCAGCGGACACAGAGGCCACTCCCGAATGGTGCCTGGTATGAAAGCGCTTCCATACCACACAAGGCGATTCTACTCCTGCCTTCTGGGGCTGTCAAGAGCTTTCCCAGACAGCGCGCAACGACTCCGACAGGCAGTATTGACACGACCATCCATCGCGGGTACGCTCCCGCCGGACCTGCCTGCGTGCTGACGACCGGTCCTTGCCCGCTGGCGGTCACTCACTGAACTGGAGGGGGTCGCTCCGTCGCTGATGCTGCGTCGTTCGGGCGCCGGCTATCGGCCAGTCTCGACGCCGCCCTCGCCGAACACCGGAATCTCACGCGCGCCCGCTCGGCTCGTCGCCCTCGCCCTGGGCAGCCGCGCCGCCGGACCCTGCGGCGGCAGCGGCGGCGTCCACCCGAAGACCGTCCAGGGCGACGCCTGCCACTGCGCCAGCTCGGCCTCGTCGATGCGCTCCCGATCGCTGTCGCCCAACCACGCCAGGGCCTCGTCCACCGCACGGTCCACCGAGAGCGCTGCACCAGCCTCGAAGGCCGCCGTCGCAGCAGCCTCGCCTAGCCGGGCACGCACCGCTGCCATCTCGACGTTGGTAGCAGACAGGGCTGGCGGCGCCCGCACCGCGCCCACCGCCTGGGCTGCTGACCGGGCCGCGCCGTCGAAGCGCAGCGCCAGTTCGGCGTCGCCGCGCGCCGCCGCCAGTGACCCCACCGCCGAGAGCGAGAACGCCAGCCGACGCACGTTCCCAACTTCGCGCGCCAACCGCAGCCCCTCCGAGAGCGACCGTCGCGCCTCCTCCAGGCTGCCGTGCCGGACCGCCAGCTGGCCCATCAGGTTGAGCGTCATGCTCAGCACGTGCCGATCCCCGAACCGCCGCGCCACCGGCAGGCACTCCTGGAACCGACGCCGTGCCTGCTCGATGTCACCAGCGTACTGCTGTACCAGCCCCTGGTAGACCAGCGCGTCGGCCAGCACCCGCTGGTCCCCGATGACCCGCGCGATCGTCGCGCCCTCGCCCGCCAGCGACATCGCGCGGATGAAATCGCTCTCCATGAAGCAGATGTAGCCCAACCGCGTCAGCGCCGTGGCCTTCCAGGCAGGATCGGCCAGCCGCTGGAACAGACGCAGACTCTCCTCATAGTGCGCGCGGGCCTGGACGGTATCCCCGCGCAGGACGTGCAGCCAGCCCAGGCTGTGCAGGACATCGGCCACCATGCGGGTCTCACCCAACAGGCGGGCGGTCGCCAGACTCTCCTCGTACAGCCGCTCGGTCGTGTCGTAGTCGGACAGCTCGCGGGCGAGGCTGGCCGCGCCGAACAGTGCCCGTCCACGCGCCGACGCCGGACCGACCGCGCCCGCCAGCCTTACGACAGTCTCCACCCGCCGGCGGGCATCGGCAGCGCTGCTCCGCACGGCCCAATAGCGCCAGAGCGCCGCCCCGAGCCGCAGCCCCAGCTCAATCCGTTGCGGATCTTCGAGCGCACCAGCGCACCACTCGAACGCTGCTTCCAGGTTCGGGGCCTCGCCATCCAGCCGTTCGATCCACTCCAACTGCGTCGCGTCGAGCGCAAGGTGCGGCGCAGCCACCTCGGCCAGGTCCAGATAGTGCTGCACATGCCGTCGCCGTATCTCGTCACGCTCGCCGCTGGCCTCCAGGTGCTCGGCTGCCAGCTCGCGGATGGTGCCGAGCATCGTGAAGCGAGCTTCGCCGTCCGGCAGCTCCTCGCGCAGCACGAGGCTCTTGTCCACCAGCGAGGAGAGGGCGTCAATCGTCGCGAGCGGGTCGTCCTCGAAGCCGCAGACGATCTCGGCCGCTTCGAGCGTCCAGCCGTCCGCGAAGACGCTGGCCCGCCGGAAGACCGTCCGATCCCGCTCGTCGAGCAGGTCGTGGCTCCAGGAAATCGCGGCGCGCAGCGTCTGCTGGCGGGCTGGCAGGTCGCGCGGGCCACCCGTGAGCACGGCCAGCCGCCGGTCCAGGCGCGCCAGCAGTGCAGCCGGCGTCAGGAACCGAATCCGCGCCGCCGCCAGCTCGATGGCCAGCGGCAAGCCGTCCAGCCGCCGGCAGATCTCGGCGATCACGGGGGCATCGTCGTCCGTCGGGTGAAAGTCGCGCTTCGCCTCGGTGGCCCGCGCGACGAAGAGGCGCGGCGCGGCGAGGTCGAAGATCCGCGGCGCCGCCGAGGCCACGCTCATGCTGGCAGGGGGCAGCTCCAGCGGCGGCACCAGCAGCTCACGCTCGCCCGTCAGGTGGAGCGGCTCGCGGCTGGTCACCAGCACGCTAAGGCGCGGGCAGGCCGCCAGCACATCGGCGACGAGCGTCGCGGCGTCGAGCAGATGCTCCATATTGTCGAGGATCAACAACTGCTCGCGGCCAGCCAGCACGTCGATCAGCCGCTCGGCCGCCGGGCGTGGCCCCATCTCGCGCACCCCGAGCGCCTGCGCCACGGTGATCCCCACCAGGGACGGATCGGTCACCGTCGCCAGCGGGACGAAGCAGATGCCGTCGTCGTAGCGGTCGTGCAACCGCTCGGCCAGGGCCACAGCCAGCCGCGTCTTGCCGCTGCCACCTGGACCCGTGAGCGTCAGCAGCCGCATCGCGGGATCGGCCAGCAGGCTCAGGCAGGCGTCCAGCTCGCGCTCGCGGCCGATCATCGAGCGGTGCTGGCCGGGCAGGTGAAACGGCACTTCGACAGTTCGCAGGCGCGGGAAGCTGGTTGGCTGGCCAGCCACGTCAAGCTGGTACACCCGTTCGGCGAAGCTGAAGTCCTTGAAGCGGTAGGAGCCAAGCTCGGACACCGTCAGACGGGGCGACAACGTCGCGGAGACGAGGTCGGCGGTGGTGCTGGAGATCAGGATCTGCCCGCCGTGCCCGGCCGAACAGATGCGCGCGGCCCGATGCACGTCCAGGCCGGCGTAGCCGTGCGGCGTCACCATCGGCTCGCCGGTGTGCATGCCGATACGCACTCGCACATCCACGCCGTTCGGCCACGGGTAGGCGGCCAGCTCAGTCTGGATGGCGGCGGCGGCGGCAACGGCCTCGCTGGCACGGACGAACACGGCGAAACAGGCGTCGCCCTGGGTGTCGAGCAACTGACCGCCGCCGTTGGCGATAGCCTCGGTGAGGATCCGACGGTGCGCCTCCAGCACAACGGAGTAGGCCGCGCCCAGCCTCAGCAACAGTCGGGTCGAACCCTCGATGTCGCTGAACAGTAGGGTGACGGTTCCCGCTGGCAAGCCCGTCATGTGTGCTCCCCTCCCACACGCTCGGTCCGCCGCCGACGATGCTCCCAGAGTGGCGGCTGGTAACGATGCGGCATTATGCCCCGCTCCCTTGCCGAAACGCGCCGTTTTGTCGGCATTTCACGGCAAGGTGTCTGATGCTTGACATTCGACACGTTCGGCACTGAGCGGCCACGGCTGCGAGTGGCGTTTACGGCCGGCACGCCCCGTGCAACGGTCGTCGCCCGGCGGCAGCGGGCCCGGGAAAGTGAAACCCTGCCGGCGCCCAGCCGTTGCAAGGGAGAGGCCGATCGGGCATGCCGGCCGTGGTGACCAGCCATTTGACTGTTCGACATCCTGCTTCCACCCCCCACCCTGAGACGCCCGGCGGATCGTCCCTGACGAGCATGCCGGGCGTCGCCGTTCATTCGACCGACCCGCGGGAGCGCCTCCCCCGCTCCCCACTCCAGGTGATCCCGCCTCGCTGGACCCGCGCCGAGCTGACCCTGGTCGGCCTTGTCGTGCTGGCGGCCCTGGCCTTGCGCCTGCCATATCTCTGGCAGGTTCCCCGCTTCACGGACGAGCTACAGGAGATCCTGTGGGCGCTCGCGATCTATCGCGGCGAGATCCTGCCGCTGACCGCCGTCGACTCCTACTACGGGCCACTCTGGAGCTACCTGCTGGCCGGCGCGTTCTTCCTCGAACGGCTCGGGGCGGACGTGGAACTGATGCCCAGGCTGATGGCGACCCTGCTGGCCGTGGCCGGCGTCGGCGTGACCTACGCCCTGGCACGGGAGATCGCGAGCAGGCGGGTGGCCCTGGTCGCCGCTGCGCTGATGGCGACCTCCGGCGGCCACATCATCATCAACAGCCACACGGCCCGCTCGAACTCGGTCACGCCGCTGATCACCACCCTGCTGGTCTGGTCGCTGATGCGCGCCGTGCGCGATGGCAACGGGCGCTGGCTGGTGGCGGCGGGCGCGTTGTTCGGGGTGGCGCTCCAGACGCACCTCTCGGTCATCACGTTCGTGCCGGGACTGGCGCTCGGGCTGTTGGCGTTGCGGCCCCGCCTGGTGCTGAGCTGGTGGACGCCGGCCGGCGTCCTGGCGTTCGTGGCCGCCTACGCCAACATGCTGATCTTCAACCTCCAGACCGGGTTCTGGTCGTTGGTGCATGCGCGGGCGCTCCAGCAGGGGTACACCAGCGGCCGGTCCACCGACCTGAGCGCCTACCTGACGAACGTCGATGCGCTGGTTGAGTCGCTCTCGCGGCTGGTGAGCGGCACGATTGACGAGGCCGGCAATCCGGCCGCGCCGCTCTACCTGCTGATCGGCGTCGTCGGAGTGGTGCTCCTGGCACGGCGTGGGGCCTGGCTGCCGCTGCTGTTCTGCCTCTCGGGCGCGCTGGTGCTGCCGTACTTCAACCCCAGGTACGGCCCGATCCTCTCCGGGCGGTACCTCATCCCGCTGCTGCCATTCCTGTACATCGGCGTGGCCCTGTGCACCGAGGCCGTCGCCGAGCGACTGCCACGCCTGAGCGCAGCGCAGCGCATGCTGGCGTCGCGGGTGGTAGCGGCGGCGCTGGTACTGTTTCCGCTGGCGCCGCTGGTGCTCTACTACCGCGAGGTGCTGGGCGACGACCGGACCAACGAGCCGCTCTACCATTTGAACCAACTCCTGGAGGCTGAGTACCAGCCGGGCGACCTCGTGCTGGTGGACGAGTCGCTGGCTCAGGAGCCGCTGACGGCCGGCGGCACGGATCTCAAGGCGATCCGCATGCTGCTGGAGGCGGACGGCATTCCGTATCAGGTGGCGAAACTGGCCGGCGCCAACCCCGATCGGCTCCCGCTGGGCGAGCGGCGCATTCTGACGGTGATGGCGGCCAAGAAGGTGGACACCATCGAGAAGCATGCCGACGTGGTCGCGCTCGGCCCGGAGGTGGAATCGGCGTCCGGCAGCGGGCGTGAGTACGGCGTCTACCGCATCGAGCCGGAAGAGGCCCGGCGGCCGGCCTTCGCTGGCGTCCCCGAACCCGGGCCGTAGCAGCGCGCGCTCAGAGTGGGCGCATCCCGGCCCCACCGCCTGAAGAGGTACACCGTCTGACGGAGTACACTCCGTCAGACTCGCACTGGTAGAGGAAGCACACGCATGGCCGCAGCCACCCCCACCACCCTCCGGATCGCCGTCATCCCCGGCGACGGCATCGGGCAGGAGGTCGTCCCGGAAGGGATTCGCGTTCTGGATCGCCTTGCTGAGCGCTCGGGCGGTCGGATCTCGTTCGAGTACGAATCGTTCCCCTGGGGCTGTCAGTATTACCAGGAGACCGGGCGGATGATCGACGAGGCCGCCCTGGAGTCCCTCAAGACGTTCGACGCCATCTATTTTGGGGCGGTGGGCTGGCCGGGCGTGCCCGACCACATCAGCCTGTGGGGCTTGCGGCTGGCGATCTGCCAGGGTTTCGACCAGTACGTGAACATTCGGCCAGTCCAGCTGCTGCCCGGCGTCGAGAGTCCGCTCCGCGCCGCGACCCGTGACAACATGGACTGGATCGTCGTCCGCGAGAACAGCGAGGGCGAGTACGCCGGCATCGGCGGCCGCAACCTCTCCGGGCGCGGGCGCGGCAAGGAGGTCGCCATTCAGGCCGGCCTCTTCACCGAGGAGGGCTGCGAGCGCGTCATCCGCTACGCCTTCGAACTGGCCCTGACCCGCAAGCGCAAGAAGGTCACCAGCGTCACCAAGTCGAACGCCCAGCAGTACGGCATGGTGCTCTGGGACGAGGTGTTCCGGCGCGTCAGCCAGGAGTACCCCGGCGTCGAGACCGAGCAGTGGCTGGTGGATGCGATGGCGGCGCGCTTCGTGCTGCGGCCGGACACACTGGAGGTGGTGGTCGCCTCGAACCTGTTCGCCGACATCCTGTCGGACCTGGGGAGCGCCCTGGCCGGCAGCCTGGGGATCGCGGCGAGCGCGAATCTCAACCCCGAGCGCCGCTTCCCGAGCATGTTCGAGCCGGTCCACGGCTCCGCGCCGGACATCGCCGGCAAGGGGATCGCGAACCCGATTGCCGCCGTCTGGAGCGCCGCCCTGATGCTCGAGCACCTCGGGCTGCCGCTGGAAGCGAGCGCGATCATGGCGGCCATCGAATCGGTGACGGCGGCCGGCATGCTGACGCCGGACCTGGGCGGAACGTGCACCACCCGCGAGGTCGGCGATGCGATCCTCGCGGCACTGGGCGAAGCCCCGCGGCAGGCGCAGCCGGTTCCTGCCAGCTAGCGAGCGGAGTCGGGCCGCCGGCCGATCTGCCCCCGGGCGAGCGGCGGCCCCATCGTCACACACCACGAGGCCATGCGGGTGACCGGTCAGGCGAGCATCGACGCGCACCCGTTCCTGCCAGACGGCGGGCGCGGCCGGGTGCTCCATTCCGACAACCTGGACGTGCTGGCGGGCCTGCCCGACCGGTTGATTGACCTCGTGTACGTCGATCCGCCCTTCAATACGGGCCGAGCACAGGTGCTGACGCGCCTGAAGACCGCCCGCGACGACGACGGCGACCGAACGGGCTTCCAGGGACAGCGGTATCGGACGGTAGCGCTGGGGCGGGCCAGCTACGTGGACATCCACGACGACTACCTCGCGTTCATCGAGCCCCGCCTGGCCGAGATCCATCGTGTGCTCAAGCCGTCAGGAACGCTCTACTTCCACATCGACTACCGCGAGGCCCACTACTGCAAGCTCTTGCTCGACCTGATCTTCGGGCGCGCCTGCTTCCTGAACGAGATCATCTGGGCCTACGACTTCGGCGGACGGCCGCGCCGCCGCTGGCCCGCCAAGCATGACACCATCCTGGTGTACGTCAAGGACGTCGACCGCTACTACTTCGACGCCGAGGCCGTCGAGCGGATCCCCTACATGGCTCCGGGGCTGGTCGGCGCCGAGAAGGCAGCGCGCGGCAAGCTCCCGACCGACACGTGGTGGCACACCATCGTGCCGACCGCTGGCAAGGAGCGGACAGGATATCCAAGCCAGAAGCCGCTGGGCATCCTGCGGCGCATCGTCCAGGCGTCCTCGCCGCCCGGGGGCCTCGTGGCCGACTTCTTCGCCGGCAGCGGCACGACCGGCGCGGCCTGCCTGGAGCTTGGGCGTCAGTTCCTGCTGGTGGACAACAACCCCGCGGCCATCGCCACCATGCGTACGCGCTTCCTGGGTCACGACGGCATCAGATTCGACGTGGTCGGCTCGCCGGAGGCCGCGCCGGTGCCGGATGATGCTGATCACGCCACGCCCGGCTTCCCGCCTCGACCCCTCGGAGCTGCGCCCTCGCCGACCGAGCCAGCACCCCCTGGAGACGGACCCGCATGCCCTACCTGATCGGCTACATCCTGGTGATTGTCCTGGCCAACTGGGCCATCTCCACCTTCGGTCTGGTGCCGGTCGGTTTCGGGCTGCTGGCGCCGGCCGGGGTCTACTTTGCCGGGCTGGCGTTCACCCTGCGAGATCTGGTGCAGGAGCAGCTCGGGCGCAAGTGGACCGTCGGGGCCATCGTCGTCGGGGCGGGCGTCTCGGCCATCCTGTCACCGGGCCTCGCCATCGCCAGCGGCGTCGCGTTCCTCGCCAGCGAGCTCGCAGACTTCGCCGTGTACACGCCGCTCCGCGAACGGAACTGGCTGCTCGCCGTGGCCCTGTCCAACACCGTGGGGCTGGTCGCGGACAGCATTCTGTTCCTGCTGCTGGCATTCGGCAGCCTTGAGTTCCTGGCGGGTCAGGTGGTGGGGAAGGGCTGGATGACGGTGCTCGCCATCGCGCTGCTCTGGACGGTGCGCCGCCGGCTCGCGCCGCGCCCAGCATCGACCGGCTGAATCCGGGTTCGTATCTCTCGCGGCCGGCATGACTCGCGACTGCCAGGAGATTGCGCTTCCGTTGCGGCGGAGTCACTCACGGTCGCTGACAGGGCGATGGCATGTTCATTGGTGTCCCCGAAGCATCATGGAACGGGCGGTCGGGGGTTGAAACCCCCGCCTACAGTCACACCGTCGCTGCGCGACGGAGACCGGGAACAGCCGTCGTCCGGTGAGACTGGAGCGTCGCGCAGCGACTGCAGGATCGTAGGCGGGG
>JADZEM010000057.1 GCA_020850535.1 Chloroflexota bacterium | reverse complement strand
TCTTCCCGGGCACCCAGCGGCGCAGCACGTCGGCCAGCCGCTCGATGGTCATCGGCTTGGAGATGTAGTCGTTCATGCCGGCCGCCAGGCAGCGCTCGCGGTCGCCGGGCATCGCCGATGCCGTCAGCGCGATGATCGGCGTGTGCCGAGCGAGCCTGCCGGCGGCAGCCTCACGCTCGCGGATGGCCGCCGTGGCCTCGTAGCCATCCAGGCCCGGCATCTGACAATCCATCAGGATGGCGGCGTACTCACGCTCCGCACTCGCCGTCACGGCATCCGCACCGGTCTGCACCACATCGGCGGTGCAGCCCAGCCGCGCCAACAGGCGGCGTGCGACCTCCTGGTTGACGGCATTGTCCTCGGCCACCAGGATCGTCGCGGCGGGCGGCGGCGGCGACGCTTCGATGGCTTCGGCGCGAGGCTGCCCGGCGCGCACGGGCATGGGGCGCGGCTCGGCCACGCGCGCCCGCCCGACAGCCCGCGCCACGGCGGCAAAGAGCTGCCGCTGCCGGACGGGGCGGCTCAGGGTGATAGTCCGCAGACGTTCGACAGATGGGGCGGTGGCGACAGTCCCGCGCGTCGTCAGGACAATACACGGCGTGTCCGCCTCAAGCGCTGCCATGATCTCGTCCAGGCGTGGTGACGTGCGTCCGCTGCCGTCGCCCGTCAGGATCTCGTCCAGCAGCGCGACGTCGAACGGCGTGCCGGCCGCGACAGCCTCGTGCTGCCGCTCCCGCGCCAGCGAGACGGTGCTGATCTCCTCCACCAGGACGCCCCAGCTGGTCAACTGCCGTTGGAGCGCGAGGCGGTGCGTCGGATTCTCCACCACCAGCAGCGCCCGCAACCCATGCAGGATGTCCGGGAACCGGCGGATCGCCGAGCCGACAGCACGCGGCAGGCGGACCGTGAACCAGAACGTGCTGCCCTGGCCCGGCGTGCTGTCAAACCCGATCTCGCCGTCCATCATCTGGACGAGCCGCTTCGAGATCGCCAGCCCGAGGCCGGTCCCGCCGTAGCGGCGCGTGGTGGAGCTGTCGGCCTGCGAGAACGCCTGGAACAGCCGTGGCCGGGCCTCCGGTGCGATGCCGACACCGGTATCCCGTACCTCAAAGCGAATGGTCACGCTCTCCGCGTCTTCGCTGGTGATGCCGGACCACAGCACGACCTCGCCCCAGTCCGTGAACTTAACGGCGTTTGCCGCCAGGTTCAGCAGGATCTGGCGGATGCGGCCGGGATCGCCAGTCAGACGCTCCGGCATCTGCGGGTCCACAAACGAGACCAGTTCCAGCCCCTTGCGGTGCGCCGACTCAGCGATCAGGTCCGCGACGTCCTCGACGACCTGCCGGACGTTGCAGGGGACGGATTCGACATCCATCCGCCCGGCCTCGATCTTCGAGAAGTCGAGAATGTCGTTGATGATGCCGAGCAGAGCGTCGGCGCTCGCGCGGATCGTCGTCGCCAGATCCTTCTGCTCCTCGTCCAGCGGGGTGTCGAGCAGCAGCTCGGTCATGCCGATCACGCCGTTCATCGGTGTGCGGATCTCGTGGCTCATCGTGGCCAGGAACTCGCTCTTGGCCCGGTCAGCCTCCTGAGCGGCCAGGGCCAGCTCGTTCGCCCGGACGACGGCCTGCTCAAGCGCCAGGTTCGCCTCAGCCACCGAGGCGTACAGCGTGCTGTTGCGGATCGCCACCGTCGCCTGCACGAGGAAGCTGTCCAGGAGATCGCGGTCCTCGACGCTGAACCGGAACGGCGCGCTCCCGTTCAACACGAGCACGGCCAGCAAGCTGTTGTCGTGCATTACCGGGTGGAGGTACGCGCTGCTCAAGCCATGCTGCTCCCACCAGCCGGTGTGGAGCACTTTGATCGGCGCATCCTCCGCGAAGACGCTCGGCACATCCAGCGGCTTCCGGTGCTGCGCCACCCAGCCCGGCAACCCTTCCCCGATGGCCAGCCCCTCACGGGAGAGACGGAAGACCAGCCGCTCGTCGGACGACGCGCTCAGGTACAGGCGGCCCGTCGATTCGTTGACCGTCCAGAATGCCGCCACGGCCGCGCCGAACAGCCGGGCGGCCGTTTCGGCGATCTCGCGGAGCACCTCGGCCCGATCGCGCGTGACGGAGATGACCTGATTCAGGCGAGAGAGGGCGCGCAGCCGCTCGATCTGCGCGGCGAGGCCAGCGTAGAACTGCGCCGCTTCGAGCGCCGCCGCCACCTGATCCCCGAACAGGGCCAGCAGCCGGGCGTCCGCCTCCGTGAACGGCGGCGTATCCGCACGGTAGGTCCGAATGCCGAGGACGCCAATGGTCTGCCCGGCGTACCGCAGGGGCACCGCCACGCCAGACCGCAGCCCACCGGCGATGCCCGTCTGCATCGCATGGGGCCAGGTCGGGTAGCTGTCGACGACGAGCGGCTCAATGCGGCTGAACGCGATGCCGACGATCCCCTCGCCCGGGCGCACGTCGGGCGTCAGATCCAGGGCGGGGACATTCCAGTTGCGGACGCAACGAAGCAGCCCGGCCTCGGCGTCCCAACGGTACAGCGAGGCACTGTCAGCACCGACCAGCCCGACGGTGCTTCTGAGGATCTGGACGATGATCGCGTCGGGCGCGCCAGAGCTGGCGGCGAGCGTCGCGGACGCCTCGTGGAGCAGCAGCATCCGCCGGGTCTCACTCTCGTAGCGGCAGTCGCGCTCCTCGATGGCCGCAGCGGCAGCACGACGCTCACCATCGCGCTGCTGGCCGATCTCCCCCAGGGCATCGACTGCGCCGGCCAGCACGGCCAGCTCGCCCTGCCCCGCGGCCATGCCGGTCCGCACGGCCAGCTCGCCGTGGGCCAACCGCTGCAGCGTCCAGGTCAGCCCACGAAGTGGCCGCACAAACAGGATGTCGCCGCCGATCCCGAGGGCCAGGTTCATGGCCACCAGGGTGAGTGCGATCCCGGCGGCCAGAATGACGAGGAGCGTGTCGGTCTGCGCCAGAGAGGTGTCGCCTGGCGCTGTCAGGCTGACCCAGACTGGCTGAGCGCTGCCAACTGGCCCGCCTTGCGCGCCGAGCGGCGCCAGCGCGAACACCTGGCTGCTGCCATCCGCCCCCTGGCTGAAGCCCGATGCCTCCTGCCGCAGACCGAGGTGCTCGCGCAGCGTATCCTCGCGGACGGTCTGCCCGGTCAGCCGCTCTGGGTCTGGCACGCGGGCGAGGATCGTTCCGTCCGTGCTGAGGAGGCTCACGCGTGCGCCACTGGGGAGGCTCGCATCGGCAGCGAAACTGGCGAGCCAGTCGAGGTCGATGCCTGCATGCAGGACGGCGACGATCCCGCCATTCGGCCCGAACATCGGGGCGCCGGTCTGGAAGCCCGGACGACCCGAGACACGCCCCGTGACGATATCGCCGACCGCGAACTGCCCCGTCTGGACGACACGCTGAAAGTAGAAGCGGTCTGCCACGTTCACCGATCCCGTGAAGGGTCGGCCGCTGCAGACGAATTCCCCGTCGAGCCGGGCCACGGCGAGGTTGGTGTAGCGATCATGCTCGTCCATGATCCGCTGGAGAAAGCGGGAGCAGGCGGCCGGGTCGGACTCGGCGGCGAGCACCGTCGGGTGCTGAGCAAGGCCGACCAGCAGAATCCGGGCTTGAGCGATCTCACGGGCGTGGCCGCCAGCCATGATCCGCGCGAGGCGCACAATCTCCGCCTGCTGCGTCTCGGACAACTGGCGACGTTGCACCAGCCCGCCGATGATCAGTGCCACCAGGGCCGGCATGACGGCCAGCGCGATCAGCAGGAACAACCGCGTCCGGAGGCTACCAGGGAAGCGTGCCTTCATCGCACCATCAGTGAACGGCGTCTCGGCTGCGAAACGACCGCGAAACGCGTGAGAGGGAACGACGAGCAGGAGGCTGAGGGGACGCCATACATCGGTCAGCGCCACATGCTCGCAGCAGATGTGGAGAAATACCCCTCTTCAAACTACCCCTTGCTCCTCGCTGGTGGCGGGAGCACGTCTCGCCCCCAGGTCAGCACCTGGGCATACCAGATCAGTTCGGCCAGCATATCGTCGATACGTGCGACATAGGCGGGCTGCAGGAGGTGTCCATTTGCATCAAACAGGCCACGCGCGTCGCTGAAGTAGACCGAGTCACGGATCGGGACGGCGTGCAGCTCGATCAGCACCAGTTTGAGCTGCTCCACGGCCCGCGCACCGCCCAGCCCTCCGCCAGACAGGCCACAGACGGCCACGGGCTTCCGCCGAAGCTCGCGGTGCAGGAAATCGACGGCGTTCTTCACCGCCGAGGTGAAGCTGTGGTTGTACTCCGGCGTCAGCCAGACCATCGCATCAGCCTGCGCGGCCACCCGCTGCAGCTCGAGCACGCCCGCGTGCTGATCCGCGTCGCCACGCTGCCCAAACACTGGCAGATCCAGCGTCCGCAAATCGAGGAGCGGCGCCGCGTAGCCCCGCGCAGCCAGGCGCTCCGCCAGCAACAGCGCCGGACGCGCACTCTGACGCTGGGCGCGCACACTTCCCAGCACGACGGGGATGGTCAGGGCAGATGGGAGCGGCGGCGGGCGCAGCGGCGCACCCGCTGTCCGCGGCGTATGCGAATCCTGGGGCATGGACCTCTGCTCTCGTTCGCAGTCCGGCGCCGGCGGCCGGCCGATCAGCATGCTTCAGCGGTGAGTCTACTCGTGACGTATGCCACCGGGGATTGTCTGGTGGGGGCGCTGGACCGTCCCGTACACTTGCAGCGGACAATGAGGTGAATCTGGTGGATCACGACGGCGCGACAGTGCGAGACATCCTCGGCCTGATGTTCCGCGCCCATCCATGGCACGGCATCTCTATTGGGCCTGACGCCCCCGAAGTCGTCAATGTCTATATTGAGATCGTGCCGACGGATACTGTCAAGTATGAGCTTGACAAAGAGACCGGCATCCTGAAGGTCGATCGGCCGCAGAAGTACTCGAACGTCTGCCCGACGCTCTACGGCCTGATCCCCCAGACGCTGTGCGCCGAGCGCGTCGGCGAGCGCACACGCCAGCGCACCGGCCGCGCGGATATTGTGGGCGATGGCGATCCGCTGGACATCTGTGTTCTCACGGAGAAGCATTTTACCCACGGTGATTTCCTGTTGCATGCCACTCCGATTGGCGGCTTCCGGATGCTGGACGGGAACGAGGCGGACGACAAGATCATCGCGGTGATGCAGCAGGACGCGGTGTTCGGTGGCATGAACGATCTGAAGTCCGTGCCGATCAGCACGATCGAGCGCCTGCGCCACTACTTCTTGACCTACAAGGACGCCCCCGGCACGACGCAGCGCAAGAGCGAGATCACGCATGTGTACGGCCGGGCCGAGGCGCACGACATCATTCGGCGGTCCCAGGAAGACTACCGTGCCAGGTACGGGCAGCTTGGGCAACGCCTGACGCGGCTGCTCTCCGCCGAAGCTGAGGGCGTGTCCGCCGCACCGACCTTCGAGTCGCTGACCGCGCTCGGCTGAGGGGGCCACATGGACGAGCGGACCCGCCAGGCGATTGCCCATGACAAGGTCATCGACATCACGACGACAGGGCGCACCAGCGGCGAGGCCCGCCGCGTCGAGATGTGGTACCACGTCCTCGACGGGCAGGTGTACATCACCGGCCTGCCCGGCAAGCGGGACTGGTACGCCAACATGGTGGCGCACCCGAGCTTCACCTTCCATTTGAAGGAGAGCGCTCAGGCAGACCTGCCGGCCACTGCCCGCCCGATCACCGAGCCGGACGAGCGACGTGCGGTGCTCGCGCGGCTGCTGGAGAAGCTCGGCCGGCCGGCCAGCGATCTGCCCGCCTGGGAAGCCAACAGTCCGCTGGTGGCCGTCACCTTCAACGCCTGATCCCTGCCTGACGCCCGGCTGGTCAGGGCGATTGCATGATGAGCGCGTCGTACAGCGTGGTCGGGGCTTGAAAGCCCCGCCTACCATCCTGCAGTCGCTTCGCGACGCCTCGGTCTCGCTTGCCGATGCCGTTCCCGGCGTCCGTCGCGCAGCGACGGAACGACTGTAGGCGGGGCTTTCAAGCCCCGACTGCCCGTCGTACCACATTCAGGAAACGCCAACGAACATGCGATCGCCCTGCCCGGCTGGTGCGCGCGTTTGCCCGCGCGACGGGTACCCTTCCGGCGCTATCATCAGGCCGGAGGGCGTTGCGGTGTTGGGTGAGCTGGACGAAGCACGTGACAGCCCACGTCGGCTGCAGCGGCTCGCCGTCCTGCTCGGCAGCAACGACCCGACACGTGCCGCCGCGCACGTGGCGCGCCTCCGACGCTGGGCCGCCCTGCACGCGCCGTCCGGCACGCTGACCGGCTGCTCGCCGCGCGCCATCGCGCAGGCCGCCGGCTGGCGCGGCGAACCGGGGGTCTTGCTGGCTGCACTGGCCGGGGCCGGGCTGCTGGTGCGGCGGCCGGGCGGCGCCTGGCTGCGCGCCCGAGCAGCTGGGCTGGCGTCTGCCGGCCGGGAAGCCTGCGCCAGCCAACCACCCGCCGCCAGCGAGCGCGCGACGGCCCGCCAACCAGTCCGCCAACCGGCCGCGGCCGCCGAACGAACGACGGCCAGTCTGCACGCGCATGCGCTCTGGACGGCTGCCCTCCGCGAGCTGCGGGGCATGGTCAACGAGGCCAACTTCGCGCGTTCCTCCGGGGCACTGTCGGGCTGTACCAGAGCGGCGGCTGGCTGACGGTGGGCGTGCCGTCCGCCTACGTGCAAGCGGTGCTGTCACGGCGCTTCCGGACCGCTATCGACCGGGCGCTCTACGACGTGACCGGGCTGCCGTTGCACGTCCGCCTGCTCGAACTGCCGCCGGAGCCGCCACGCTCGGCCTGAACGCGGTCTGGCCCTGGCGATCGTCGTCCTTCGCGGAACAGTTTGGCTGTTACGCCGGTCACACCTGCCCGCCGCCACGCCGCTGCATCATGGTGCGTGCAAACGGGGCCGTACTCGAAGGAAGCTCCCGCGGACGGGGGATCCGGATGGCCGCTCCACTGCGACACAACCTGCGTGCGCGTCGCGGAGACATTCCAGCCCGGCCGTTGCAGGCGGGTGCTATGTTTCGGCGGGGACCAGCAGTGCTGACGGTGATCCGTCGCTGGCGTTAGGGAGGGACCATGACGGCACAGCTCACATCTGGCGGCATCGGATCGATTGACGAGGGGGCGATTGCGGCGTTCCGGGCCAGCCTGGGCGGCCCGCTGCTGGCCGCCGGCGACGCCGGCTACGAGGAGGCCCGCCACACCTTCAACGCGATGATCGACCGGCGGCCCGGGTTGATCGCGCGGTGTACAGCCACGGGAGACGTCGTCAAGGCAGTGCGCTTCGCCCGCCAGCACGATCTGGTGATGAGCGTGCGCGGCGGCGGCCACAACGTCGCGGGGAACGCCGTCTGCGAGGGCGGCCTGATGATCGACCTGACCCTGATGAAGGGGATCCGCGTCGATCCGGCCGCGCGCACGGTCCGCGCCCAGGCCGGCCTGACCTGGCGCGAGTTCGACCGTGAGACGCAGACGCATGGGCTGGCGACCACCGGCGGCGCAGTCTCTTCGACGGGCATTGCCGGGCTGACGCTGGGCGGCGGCTTCGGCTGGCTCGGGCGCGGCTACGGGCTGGCCTGCGACAACCTGCTCTCGGCGGACGTGGTGCTGGCGGACGGCATGCTGGTGACGGCCAGCCAGGACAGCAACCCGGATCTGTTCTGGGCGCTCAAGGGCGGCGGCGGCAACTTCGGCATCGTGACCTCGTTCGAGTACCAGTTGTACCCGGTCGGCCCGATCCTCGGCGGCATGCTGGTCTACCCGTTCGAGCGGGCGAAGGAGATCCTGACGGCGTACCGCGACTTCAACGCGACGGCCCCGGACGCGATGACCGCGTTCGCCGCGCTGATGACCTCGCCCGAGGGGGCCAAGGTGGTGGCGTTGATCGTCTGCTACAACGGCGATCCTGCCCAGGGTGAGGCGCTCCTGAAGCCGCTGCGTGAGGGCTCCGCACCCCTGGCCGACCTCGTCGGGCCGATGGCCTACGAGCAGCAGCAGACCCTCCTCGACGAGGGCTTCCCGTTCGGCCTGCAGAACTACTGGAAGTCCGAGTTCCTCAAAGCGCTCTCGGATGAGGCCATCGACGCGATCGTCGCCCAGGTGGCGGCGGTGCCGTCGCCGCTCTCAGCGGTGGTGCTGGAGCAGTTCGGCGGGGCGTACCGGCGGGTCGGCCCCGAGGAGACGGCGTTCAGCCACCGTGACTGGGACTACAACCTGCTGATCATCTCGCGCTGGACGGACGTGGCGGAGTCTGAGCAGCACATCCAGTGGGCGCGCGATGTCTGGCAGGCGATGCAGCCGTTCGCCTCAGGTGGTGTGTACGTGAACTACCTGGAGCCGGGCCAGGACGGGACGGCGCGGATTCGGGCGGCGTACGGGCCGAACTACGCGCGGCTGGCGGCCGTCAAGCGCCAGTACGACCCGACGAACGTCTTCCAGTTGAACCAGAACATCCCGCCGGCCTGACGAACGGCGACGCTCACCGGGGAGAAGCCCCTCAGCCCCTCGGCTCCGGGAAAGCCCTCACCCCCCGACCGCTGCGCGGCGCAACTATCGACTGCATCGACATCCCTCTCCCTGTGCGCGGGAGAGGGAGGCATCCTATTCGCAGCGAGCGTACGCTACTCACCGTCATCCCGAGCGAAGTGAGCCTCCGCCGCTGACCCTGGGCAATTGCATGTTCGCTGGTGTTCCCGAAGCATCATGGAACGGGCGGTCGGGGACTGAAGTCCCCGCCTACCGTCACACCGTCGCTGCGCGACGGACGCCGGGCACGGCCGGCACTGGTGAGACCGGGGCGTCGCGCAGCGACTGCAGGATCGTAGGCGGGGCTTTCAAGCCCCGACGCGGCGGCACGACGACATCAACATGCGATTGCCCTGGCCGCTGACCGTCATCCCGAGCGAAGTGAGCTTGCGAACGGAGCTGAGGGATCTTCCCCCTGCACACTGCAGTTGGATGAAGCGGGAAGATCCCTCCGCTTCGCTCGTTCCTCGCCGCGGTCGGGATGACGGGCGTGGGTACTCAGGGCGTCAGGTCGGGATCGACGACCGTGTTGTTCTTGATGCTCTCATAGGCGGCGAGCGTCGCTGCCAGCGTCCGGATGTTGTCCGAGCCGGGTGAGATGAACGGCCGCCCTTCGCGGATCGATCCGGCGAAGTCGGCGATGCAGCCGTTGAAGGCGGCCTGATAGGCACTTCGCGGCTCCTCATACCGTTCGAGCACCGTCACCGTGCCGTCGTTGGCGATGTGGCGCAGCTCGGCGTCGTACACGTCCAGGTGCAGTGAGCCGTCCTGTCCCTCAATCAGCAGGTCGCCTGTGCCCATCTTCGGCTGGCGATCCGTGGGGGAGGCCCACGAGCAATCGACGTACGAGGTCGCGCCGCTCTTGTGCCCGAACACCACGAGCGCGTGATCCTCCCCCACGATGATCGGGTTGACACGCATGACGCGGGCGTAGACGCTGCCCACGTCGCCCATCAGGAAGCGGATGCCGTCGATGTAGTGAATCATCATCTCGTAGACCAGCAGCTTCGGCATCTCCGCGAAGTACGGCTGGTCCGGGTTGACGGGGTGAAAGCGGTTCATCGGGCGGCGGTGCCCGAGCAGCCGCAGCATGTGGACCTCGCCGATGCTGCCAGCGTCGAGCTGCCGCTTGAGATCCTTCAAGGCCGGCACGTGCCGCCACATCTCCAGCACCATGAAGCGGACACCGGCCCGGGCGCAGATGCCGGCGATCTCCCGAGCCTCTCCCACCGTCGCCGCGAGCGGCTTCTGGCAGAGGACGTGGACGCCGCGCTCAGCCGCCAGCGTCGCGAGTGCCTTGTGGCTCTCCGGCCGCGTCGCGATATCGACGGCGTCCAGGTTCTCGGCCTCCAGCATCGCCTCGACGCTGTCGTAGACGGCGGGGATGCCGTACTGTGCCGCGCGAGCGGCAGCCCGCTCGCGGTTGAGGTCGCAGACGGCGACCAGCTCGGCGTCCGGCGTCGCCTGCCAGGCCGGGATGTGTCGCTCGACGATGAAGCCCGCGCCGATCAGGCCGACGCGCAAGGGGGGCTGCGTTGCCATAGGTGTACTCCGGGGTCGTGGATCGTGGATCGTGGATCGTGGATCGTGGATCGTGGATCGTGGTGAAAACGTGCAAGTTACAGTTGTCATCCTGAGCGCAGCGAAGGACCTCACCCGCTGACCGTCAACTCTCGCGTCAGCGGGTGAGGTCCTTCACTGCGCTCGCAAGCTCGCTCGTTCAGGATGACATACCCTCAGGATGACATACCCTTGCTGACTGCCGGCCGCTGACCGTCAACCCTCGCGTCAGCGGGTGAGGTCCTTCGCTGCGCTCAGCATGACATGAAGCTTGCGTGTTTACGACGAGAACTGAAGCGCATGTCAGGTCGTTCGCTTCCGCGCCCCGCGACCTACGATCCATGATCCACGGCCCTCGTCATCAGGGGGCGTCGGACGGCGCGACGGCCGTGCCGCGCGCTACGCTCTCGTAGGAAGCGAGGGTGATCGCCAGGGTCTTGAGGTTGTCGGCAGCATCCGACTCAAACGGCCGGCCGTGGCGGACGCCCGCCGCGAAATCGCCGATGCAGCTGTTGAAGGCCGCCTGCCCCATCGGGCCGCCACCGCCGGCCGGGTGCGTCTCGTACTGTTCCAACACCGTTGTCCCGCCGAAGGTGACGTGCCGAAGCTGGGCATCGTGCGGATCGAGGTGGAGCGCGCCGTCTACTCCCTCGATCAGGAAATCGCCCAGGCCAAGCTTCGTCCGCTTCTCGGCCGGCACGACCCACGAGGCATCCAGCGACGACGTCGCGCCGCTGGCGTGCCCCATGATCAGGAACAGCCGGTCTTCGCCCACAATCGCCGGATTGGTGTGCGACATCCGGGCGTAGACGCTGCTCACGTCTCCGAGCAGGTAGCGGATGCCGTCGATGTGGTGGATGTAGGTGTCGTAGACCATCAGCTTCGGGAGATCGGCAAGGTACGGCTGCTGATCGTCGATGGGGCGGGTGCGGCGCAGGAAGCGCGGCGGGGCCAGCAGGCGCAGCGCGTACACGTCGCCAATCAGCCCGGCGTCCAGGTGGCGCTTCATGTCGCGGACGGGCTTCAGGTGCCGCCACATCTCCATGACCATGAAGCGGACGCCCGCCCTGGCCGTCAGCTCGACCATCGCGCGGGCCTCGGCCAGCGTCGGGGCGAGCGGCTTCTGGCAGAGCACGGCCAGCCCACGGCTCGCAACCTGCGTGACCAGGCTCGTGTGGGTCACATCGTGGGTGGCGATGTCTACGCAGTCGAGCGGCTCGGTGTCCAGCATCTGCTCGACGCTGTCGTAGACCTTCGCGATGCCGAACTCGCGCGCCCGGGCCTCGGCGCGGGCGCGATCCTGGTCGCAGACGGCAACCAGCTCGGCGTCCGGCGAGGCCTGCCAGGCCGGCACGTGACGGCTGGAGATGTGTCCGCAGCCGATCAAGGCGGCGCGGAGCGGTGGTCGTGGCGCCTCAGTAGCCAAGCATCTTCCCCTTCAGCAACTGCTGGCAGTTTAGTACAGGACAGACGGCAGATAGGAGCCGGACGGCTCGTTGTAGAGGCCCACGCTCATCAGGTTCATGACCACGCCGACGCGCAGCCCTCGCGCCAGCGCCCACTGGAAGAGGGGACTGCGGAGCGGCACCAGGATGCCCGGACTGGGGATGAACGGCACGGCCCCGATCAACGCCTTGATGTCGTCCGCCGTCTCGCCCACCGCGTGGCCCGAGAACGACAGCGACGAAGCGTAGCCGGTCACGCGTCCGTCCGTCTCCACGGCCAGCGCGGTGCCCTCACGGATGGCGTCCAGCAGCTCGCCGCCGCGGTCGATGCCGTGGATGGTCCGGCAGAGGGCGTTGCAGGCCGGCACGTCGTCCTCGGTGGCGATGCGTACGTCCCGGCCGGGCAGCTCCAGGTTGAGGGCCGGGCCGTTCATGACCGCCAGCCCCTCCCGAACCTGGAATCCGAGGCGGGCGTAGAGGGCCAGCGCCCGCGCATGGTAGGCCGCCTGCACCAGCCGCACGCTGGCCGCGCCCTGGCTGGCAGCGCGGTCGAGCACGTGCTGCACCATCGCTCGGCCAACGCCGTCGTTCTGGGTGGCCGGATCGACGGTGACCGGGCCGATGCCGTAGACCGTCGAGCGCTCGTCCACGAAGGTGCTGCCGACGATGACGCCGTCGCGCTCGGCCACCACGCCGTAGACGCGCGGGTGGACGATGAGCGTCAAGAGCAGGTCGGCGGCGGCAGCAGCGTGCCGGAAGCTGCCCGGGAAGTTGTGCGCCCGGCCGATGACCTCGAACGCCTCGTAGCAGATCCGTCCGAGCGGGTGCGCATCATCCCGGTGAGCCGGCCGCAGGGTGAGCGTCATGGTGGATCGGCTCCACGTGGGTGCTGCCCCACACGGTACCACGTCCTGGCGCGCTCCCTCGCCGTGCACGGCGCCGGGGCCGGCGCGGCCCAGGACGGGGCAGACGAGCGCCCCGCCGTCTCTGGCGGGGCGCTTGCAGCTTCGTGGACTCCAGGAACGGTCAGGCGACGCCGGCCGGCGCGAGCGCCTTCGCCATCGCCTTCGCGGCCCGCTCGACGGCCACCTCGCCGGTCTTCATCATCGTGCCGACGTTGAAGAAGCCGTGGATCTGGCCCGGATAGGTGACGTGGTCGACCTCAACGCCGGCCGCCTTGAGCTTCGCGGCGTAGGCGTCGCCCTCGTCGCGCAGCGGATCGTACTCGGCGGTGAGGAGATGGGCCGGCGGCAGCCCTGACAGGTCGGCCCGCAGCACCGAGGCCAGTGGGTTCGCGGCGTCGGCCTCGTCCGGCGTGTACATCTCCCAGAAGTAGCGCATGGAGTCCTGGGTCAGGCCGTACCCTTCGGCGGCCTCCCGATAGGAGACCGTCTCAAAGTTGCAGTCCGTGACGGGGTAGATCAGCAACTGGTAGGCGACCGTCGGGCCGCCGCGCTCGCGGGCCAGCAGGGCCACGGCGGCCGCCAGGTTGCCGCCGGCGCTGTCGCCGCCGACGGCCAGTCGCGCCGCGTCCGCCCCGATCTCCGACGCGTGCTCCGAGACCCAGGAGGTCGCGGCGTAGCAGTCCTCCAGCGGCCCGGGGAACTTCGTCTCGGGCGCGCGGCGGTACTCGACGGAGACCACCACGCAGGGGGTCAGGTTCGCCAGGGCGCGACAGGCGTTCTCGTGCGTCTCGATGCAGCCCGAGACCCAGCCACCGCCGTGGTAGTAGACCAGCACCGGGAGCGGTCCGGCAGCCTCGGGGGTGTAGATCTGGATCGGGATCTCGCCGGCCGGGCCGGGCACGGCGCGATCTTCGACCTTCGCGACGGGGATCGGCGGGATACCGAAGTGGTGGCGGCGCTTCAGTGCGCCTGCCCGCGCCTCTTCAGGGGTGCTGTCGCGGGGCGCTTTGAGGCCGAGAACGGCGCCAGCGTCCAGATAGGCACGAGCCTGTGGGTCCAGCGGCATAGCTCCTCCCAGAGGGCGCAGGAGTGGAACGTGCTCGCGCCCGGGTGGAGAGTGTAGGCCGGCGAGCCGCCCCGTCCCAACCCGGGCGCTCCGCGCCAACGACGCCATCGAGGCAGACACACGGCAACGCACGATTTCAGCAGCATGTCAGCACGGGCCTGATACCGTCGGGCGCGGGCACGCCTATACTGAAGCGATGGCGATGACCACGTCTCAGCCCCGCTCCGAGCCCGATGCCACCGCGCCGGCCATCCTGGTCGTCGAGGATGACCGCCGTATGGCAGCCTTCCTCGACCGTGCCCTCACCTACGCCGGCTACCGCATCGTGGTGGCCGAGGACGGCGAGCAGGCGTTGACCTGCGCCGAGCAGCAGCCGCCCGATCTGGTGCTGCTGGATGTGATGCTCCCCGGGATCAGCGGCCTGGAGGTTGCGCGGCGGCTGCGCGCCAGCAGCGGCATCCCGATCCTGATGCTGACCGCCCGCGAGGGCCTGGACGACCGGGTTGAGGGGCTGGACGCCGGCGCAGACGACTATCTGGCGAAGCCGTTCGCGTTGCAGGAGCTGCTGGCCCGGCTGCGAGCCTTGCTGCGCGGGCGGGCGCTGGCCGTCGCCGAGAGCAAGCGCGGCCTTCTGAGCTTCGCCGACGTGCTGCTGGATCAGGACGCGCGCGAGGCGACCCGAGCCGGGCGACGGCTGACGCTCCGCAACAAGGAGTTCGAGCTGCTCGCCTATTTCCTGCGGCACCCCGGCAAGATGCTCGAGCCGCGCACGCTGCTGGAGGCCGTCTGGGGCTACCCGTACCTGGGCGACGCCAACCTCGTCCACGTGACGCTGCGGCGGCTGCGCCAGGAGCTGGAATCGAGCGGGGGCGCCCGGCTGGTCCAGACGGTGCCGCGCGGCGGGTACGTCCTGCGCCAGACCGACGCCGCGGACGACGCGCGCTGACCGATGAGCCTGCGACTCCGCCTCACGTTGCTGGCGACGCTCATCCTGCTGCTGGTGGGCGGCGCTGGCGTGGCTGCCGTCTACGCCATCCTGGTGCAAGGGCTGCAGCGGCAGATCGACGACTCGCTGCGGGAGCAGGCGCGCCTCTACACCGACGACGTGAGCGCCTGGTTCTACCGCGAGTCGCGGCGGCTGCCCGGGCCGCTGCCGCCCCCGCCGCCGGGCAGCCCTGGCGACCTGGCAGGGCCGCCCGGTCCCGGCCAGATCGGTCCCGGCCAGATCGGTCCCGGCCAGCCCAACGCCGCGGTGAAGCCTGGGGCGCCAGCGGGGCCGTTCGGGCCGCCGTTGCCCCGGGCTGGCACCGGGAGCGGCGGCCAGTTCGGGCCGGGGCTTCCTGGACCGCCCGGCTTTCCGCCACCAGAGCTCTCCACCTCGATGGGGCCACCTGAGTTGGTCGTGCCGCTGCTCCGCCGCTTCGGCGGGACCAGCACGTTCGTGCAGGTCGCCAACGTGGATGGGGAGGTCGAGGCCCGCTCCGAGAACCTCGGCATAGACACGCTGCCACTGCCGGCGGACGCCCTGGCCGCCGCCCGCGCTGGCACCGAGTGGCTGGGGGACGTGGCGGCGGAAGGCCAACGGCTGCGGCTCTTCGTCATGCCCCTGTTGGTCACGCGGCAGGCTGGCGAGCCGCCGTTCCTGCTGGTGTTGCAGCTCGCGCAGCCGCTGGCCGTCTTTGACTACACCCTGCGGACCCTTCAGACGACGGTGGCCGTCGTCGGATCGGTCGGCATCGTGGTGGCGCTGGCAGCCGGCTGGGTGCTGGCGCGCACGGCCCTGCACCCGATCGACCGGCTGGCCTCGACGGCTGACGCCATCGGCGCGGCGCGCGACTTCGGGCAGCGCGTGCCGGTGGCCGGGACGCGCCAGGACGAGATCGGGCGGCTGGCGACGGCTTTTAACCGCATGCTGGACGAGCTTCAGGCTGCCCATGATCAGGTCGCATCGGCGCTGGTGGCGCAGCGCCGTTTCGTGGCCGACGCCAGCCATGAGCTGCGGACCCCCCTGGCGACTTTGCGCGGCAACATCGACCTGCTCCGGCAGATCGTCGCGGACGCCGGCCAGCCTGACGCCACCGAGTCGCTGATCCTCGACGACGTCAGCGCCGAAGCCGAGCGGATGGGGCGGCTGCTGGCCGATCTGCTGCTGCTGGCCCAGGCTGACGCCGGCCAGCACCTGACGCTGCGGGCGGTCGATCTGACCGAGGTGGCCCGCGAGGCGGCGCGCGCCGCCCGCCTCCTGCGCGACGACGTCCAGGTTGAGGCCCGGGCGCTGCCGGAGGGGCTGCTCGTGCAGGGCCACGCCGACCGTCTCAGGCAGGTGCTGCTGATCCTGCTGGACAACGCCGTCAAACATACGCCGACAGGCGGTCAGGTTGTGCTGACGGCCGGGCTGGAGCAGCGAACGCTGCCCGACGCCGCGGCGATGGCCGACGCCGCGGCGATGGCCGTCGTGCGGGTCCGTGACCAGGGGCCGGGCATCCCGCCATCCGAGCAGGCGCGCATCTTCGAGCGGTTCTACCGCGCGCCGGGGACGCGGTCTGGCGAGGGCGCCGGACTCGGGCTGGCGATTGCCCGATGGATCGCCGAGGAGCACCACGGCACGATCTCGGTGGAGAGCGCCCCGGGTCAGGGAGCGACGTTCACGCTGGAGCTGCCGTGCCTGCCTCCCGAGCCGCCCGGCGAGCCGCGAGAGACGGCAGCAAGAGAACCGGTGCTGGCCTCCTGACCGGCTGCCGACAGCGAGCGTACAGGCGGGCTGCATGGTCGCGCGGCGGCGCAGGGCGACGGAAGCTGCACGACGCGGTCGTCATGCGCTTGCCCTGCAGGGCGATTGCATGTTCATTGGTGTCCCCGAAGCATCATGGAACGGGCGGTCGGGGACTGAAGTCCCCGCCTACCGTCACGCCGTCGCTGCGCGACGGCCGTCGGGAACGGCCGGCACTGGTGCGACTGGAGCGTCGCGCAGCGACTGCAGGATGGTAGGC
>JADZEM010000056.1 GCA_020850535.1 Chloroflexota bacterium | reverse complement strand
GGACTGAAGTCCCCGCCTACAGTCACACCGTCGCTGCGCGACGGCCGTCGGGAACGGCAGGCACTGGTGCGACTGGAGCGTCGCGCAGCGACTGCAGGATGGTAGGCGGGGCTTTCAAGCCCCGACGCGGCGGCACGACGACATCTACATGCAATCGCCCTGGGGGATGCTCAACAACTGCGGCGGTGGCTGGACTCCGTGGGGCACCATCCTCACGGCCGAAGAGAACTTCAACCAGTACTTCGCCAACGCCGACCTGCTGCCGGCCGACGATCCGCGCAAGAAGGTGCATGCCCGCTACGGCCTCCCGACAGCTGCCAGCGAGTGGAGCCAGCCCATCAAGCGGACGGCCCTCGGGCGGTTCAAGCCTACACCCCGAACGACCGCGCCGCGAACAAGGATCTGCTCGACTCCGGCACCCTGTACGTCGCGAAGTTCGACGACGACGGCACCGGCCAGTGGCTGCCGCTGACGTTCGGGCAGGGGCCGCTGACAGCCGAGAACGGCTGGCGCAACCAGGCCGACGTGCTGATCCGGGCGCGGCAGGCGTCCGACGCCCTCGGCGCGACGAAGATGGACCGGCCTGAGGATATCGAGGTCAGCCCGACGACCGGCAAGGTCTACATGGCGTTGACCAATAACACCCAGCGCGGGACGGACGGCCGCGCCGCCCCCGACAAGGCGAACCCCCGCGCCAACAACGCCTTCGGCCACATCATCGAGTGGACCGAGGACGGCAACCACCACGCAGCGCTGACCTTCACCTGGGAGGTGTTCATGCTGTGCGGCAAGCCGGACGATGAGAGCACCTACTTTGCCGGCTTCGCCAGGGAGCAGGTCAGCCCGATTGGCAGCCCGGACAACCTCGCCTTCGACTCGCGGGGCAACCTGTGGATCGCCACGGACGGCCAGCCGTCCACCCTGAAGGTGAACGACGCCATCCACGCCGTGCCCGTCGAGGGCGGCGAGCGCGGTCACCTCAAGCAGTTGTTCAGCTCGGTGTCCGGCTCCGAGGTTGCGCGCCTCGCGTTCAACCCCGACGACACGGCGCTGTTCGCCTCGGTGCAGCATCCCGGCGAGGGCGGCAAGCTGAGCGCGCCGACCAGCCGGTGGCCGAGCGGGCCGTTCGCGCGGCCGGCGCTGGTGGTGGTGACCAGCCTGGGCGGCGGGAAGGTCGGCGGCTGACCCGTCGTCCTCCTGGGATCTCGTCGTTCTGGGTGCGCTGCCAGGGGGGTGCGCTGCCAGGTAGGCGCGCTCCCAGGGGCCGCGCTCCCAGGAGGGTGCTTACAGCCAGGACGCCCCGGCCAGCGCCCGGGGCGTCCACCAGTCCAGCAGCATACGGTAGTGCGCGCGGACAGCCGCGTCTGAGTGCGAGGTCATCCGCGCGAGCAGCAGCGCGCCGAACCGCAGGAAGTGCCCCAGGAACGCGAGGTCGAGCTGCGGCTGCCACCAGGCCTCGGCGAAGCGGTCTCCGAGGCGGGCGGCCAGCAGTCCACGGTAGCGCTCGATGACCGTCTCGTAGGATACGGGCAGCACGTCCGAGAACAGCGAGAGGAAGAACACCAGATCGATGGCCGGCGGCGCACGGTTGACCAACTGCCAGTCCAGCAGGAGCAGCCTGGGCTGTGCGCCCATCTCCAGCCCGAAGTTCTTGCAGTTCGGGTCGCCGTGCGCGAGCGTCCAGGGATACTGCTCCAGGGCGGCGCAGAGCGGGCGGGGATCGGCCTGAAGGGTCCGCACCAGCCGCGTCAGCTCCGGCGTGGCCTCAGCTTCAAGCTGACCCCAACCCTGACGGAGGATCACGACTAACCCGTGCGGGCTGCCACTCTCCCGCGCCACCGTGGCCGGCGAGAACGAGCCGTACAGCCAGGGCAGCGCGCACAGCCCGAGTTCTGGACGGCGCAGACGTTCGTCCAGCCAGAAGGTCGCGTGGAGCGCGGCCAGCCCGTCCAGGAAGGCCGTCAACTCGGCGTCGGCGAGCCGCTCCCAGCCAGGACTGGGCCAGCGCTGGCACGGGTGCATCTGCTCGGTGATGTCGCGCAGGAGCAGCGCCCAGCCGTCGCCATCGGTCGCGGCAGCCGCCACGGTGTGCCCGACAGCCGGCGGCAGGTTGTCCAGCAGGCCCGATTGCCAGATCAGCCGCTCCCGACAGGCCGTGTCGCCGGTGGCCCGCATGATGATGTCCCAGGCGGTCGCCGTCCGCTTCACGACGTAGGCGTGCCGCGCGCCGTCCACGCCCACGCTCTCGACGGCCAGGAACCGGTTGCCCGAGACCCCGCCGTACGGCGACACGAACGGCCGCCGATGCACCGCCCGCACGTCGCGGCCCTCGATCTGGCGCAACGCCTGGATCGAGAGGAGATCGTCCAGGCTGGCATGCAGCGTGTGGGCCGGCGTCATCGTCACCCTGCCGTGGGTCGTAGGTCGTAGGTCGTAGGTCGTGGGTCGTGGGTCGTGGGTTGTGGTGAAAGCACGCGACTTGCAATTGTCATCCTGAGCGTAGCGAAGGATCTCACCCGCTGACCGTCATCCAGACCACAGCGACGAACGAACATCACCCCGTCATTCCGACCGCAGCGAGGAACGAGCGGAGTGGAGGGATCCTCCTCCAGTCCGGTGTTCAGTTGACCGAGGAAGATCCCTCGACTTCACTCGCAAGCTCGTTCCGCTCGGGATGACGGGGTGGGAAGTCGCACGCTTTGCCCTGAGCCTGCCTGATTGGCTTGTGCCGCTCGGGGCGACGGCGCGTTAGCTGTACCGGATCACGCTCCGGCGGACCTCCCCCGCCTCCAACTGGGCGTACGCCCGGTTGATGTCTTCCAGCTCGACGAACTGGCTGATCAGCTCGCGCAGCTTGTACTTGCCCTCCATGAACATGTCCACGATCTTCGGCAGGTCGACCCGCTGGCGGGCGCTCCCGAAGCCGGTCCCGGTCAGGATCTTCTCGGAGAGCAGCGCCGCGCTCTCGACCGACACCTTCGTGCCCTGCGGCGCCACCCCGATCATGACCGCCATGCCGCCCCGGTGGATCGCCTCGAACGCCTGCTCCATCGTCTTCTGCGTGCCCACCGCTTCAAAAGCGTAGTCCGCGCCACCGTCGCCGCAGATCTCCTGAATCCGCGCGACCACGTCTTCCTTGCTGGCGTCGATCAGGTGGGTCGCCCCGAACTCACGGGACCACTCCAGCTTCTGCGGGAAGACGTCCACGGCGATCACCTTCGACGCACCCATCAGCGCCGCCATCTGGATCGCGTTCAGCCCGATGCCGCCGCAGCCCCAGACCGCCACCGTCGAGCCGGGCTCGATCTTCGCCCGGTTCATGACCGCGCCAGCGCCGGTCATGACGCCGCACGAGACGAGGCAGACCACGTCGAGCGGCGCATCCTTGCGGATCGGGATCAGGCTGATCTGGGGCACGATAGCCCGCTCGGAGAACGTCCCGAGCTGGTGCATCTGGAAGATCTCGGTGTCTCCCTTGCGGAAGCGGGTGGTGCCGTCGTGCATGAGCCAGCGCGGCTGGACCGTCAGGTCGCACATGCGCGGCCGGCCGATGGTGCACCACTTACAGTGTCCGCAGGCCGGCAGGTACGAGGTCAGGACGTGATCGCCGACCTTTACCATCGTCACGTCCGGCCCGACGGCCTCCACGACGCCCGCGCCCTCGTGGCCGAGGACGGCCGGGACTGGGTGAAAGTTGCGGCCTTGAACGTAATGCAGGTCGCTGTGGCAGACCCCTGCCGCCACGTACCGCACGATCACCTCGCCGCTGCGTGGCTCCAGCATATCGAGCTGCTCGATCTCGAAACCGTCCTTGCCGGGCTCCCAGAGCACCGCTGCCTTGGTCTGCATCGTCGCCCTCCGCATGGCTGCCGCCCGGTCTGCGGTGACCGAGCCGTACAGAGGGATGGTAGCCCGGGACAGACTGGTTATCTATCATCTCGCTTTGGGCGGCCTGGGCGGCTGCTGGAGGACCGAGATGCGACCAGGAGATGGACGGACGATCCTCGAACCGGCGCGGCAGGTGCCGGTCTACGGCGCGTGTGACGTGCTGGTCGTCGGCGGCGGCCCGGCCGGCACGGCGGCGGCTGTCGCAGCAGCTCGCGCGGGCGCTGAGACGGTCCTGGCCGAGCGGTACGGCTACCTGGGCGGCCTCTCCACGGGCGGGCTGGTTTGCTGGATCGACCGCATGACCGACTGGGACGGCCGGCTGGTGGTCGGCGGCATCGGCAAAGAGCTGATGGACGCCTGCGAGGCTGAGGATGGCGGCCTCGTCGGTCCGCCCTCCGACCTCTGGGGCTCGACGGACGCCGAGGCTGTCGCCTACTGGAGTCCGCGCAACACCGCCCACCGGGGCATCGTCACCTGGGCCCCGACCATCGATCCTGAGATCCTCAAGGGCATCTCGAACGACAAGGTCCGTGCGGCCGGCGCGCGCATGCTGCTCCACTGCTGGGCGGTCGGCCCGGCGATGGTGGATGGCAAGGTCGGCGGAGCGATCTTCGAGAGCAAGGAAGGGCGCTTCGCCATATTGGCCGAGGTGACCGTCGACTGCACCGGCGACGGCGACATCTTCGCGGGGGCCGGCGCACCGTTCGAGTCGGACGTAGACAGCACGTCGATTCACGCCCTGATGAACACGTCCTGCCGCTTCGGCAACGTGGACACCGAAGCGTACTGGGATTTCCGGGTCAAGAACCCGGACGGCTTCAACGACCTGATGCGGCAGGCGGCCGAGGCCGACGTCCATTTCCGCTGCGGCGTGATGCCCCAGCACGGCCAGTCGATCTGCATGCATCCGAAGCTGGCCGGCTACTCGGCGCTGAAGGTGGCCGACCTGACCGAGGCCGAATTGCGCTCGCGGGACGCCCACCGGGCCGGCCTCCAATGGTGGCGCGAGCACATGCCCGGCTGGCAGCACGCGATCTTGCTGGAGACGGCCCCGCAGGTGGGGGTGCGCCACAGTCGGCGGCTGACCGGCGTGACGAGGCTGACGATGGAGCACTGGAAGCAGGACGGCCGCCACGAGGACAGCATCGGGCTGTGCCCGGGGCTGACGCCGGCCATGCCGACGCTGGAGATCGCCTACGGGAGCCTCGTGCCTCGCGACGTGGACGGCATGCTGGTGGCAGGCCGCAACTTGAGCTGCGACAACCAGTCCCACAACCCGCTGCGGGAGATCCCCGAGTGCTGGGTGATGGGCGAGGCGGCCGGCGTGGCGGCGGCGCACGCCGTGCAGCAGCAGGTGGCCCCGCGCGACGTCGAGATCGGCCGGCTGCAGGCGGCGCTCCGCGACGGGGGCGCGCTGGTGGACGCCGCGTCTTGAGGGGAGGCGTCCGTCCGCACGCCCCGCGGGACGCGGATGCGGCGCTGACGCCCGCGCCCGACGCCGTGCCATCGATCCTCGCTACAATCGGGGACGGTCAGGCGACGATGTGGGCCGCGAACGCGATACCTGGGCTGCTCCTGGTAGGGAGCGGGCGCAGGCGCTCCGCTTTCCCCCTCTCCGGCGCGGAGAGGGGGTCAGGGAGTGAGATCATCCGGCCACGCAGATGCCACAACGGCCCACGCTGACGGGGCCAAGAGCAGAGGAGAGCGCAATGAGCAAGCTCGACCGATGGGATCCAAGCGGCTGGGGGAAGCCCGGCAAGGTTGTCTACTGCAGCCGGCCGGGGATGGGCATTGACCCGACCACCCTCAACGCGCTGAAGGAGGGCGGCGTCGAGCCGATCCTCTCGACGATTCGCGGCGACGACGGCAAGGTGCCGGACGAGGTCGCCGACGCCGACATGGTCGTGCTGGCCGGCCCGGGCGGCAACGGCGACGCCTTCGAGGCGATGCGCCGCGTCCGCTTCGTGTTCCGCCCGTACGTCGGCTACGACGACATCGACGTGGACGCCGCCAACGAGTACGGCATGCTCGTGGCGAACGTGCCGGACACCTTCGTCATCGAGGTGGCCGACCACGCGATGGCCCTGATCCTCGGCGTGATCCGCCGGCTCCGCACGATGGACATCCTGGTCCGCTCGGGCGAGTGGGCCGGCGGCGCGCGCGCCCGCCAGCTCGCCTCCCCGATGCGCCGCCTCTCCACGATGACGCTGGGCCTCCTGGGCTTCGGCAACATCGCGCGGATGGTGGCTGACCGGGCGAAGCCGTTCGGCTTCACCATCATCGCGCACGACCCGTTCATCCCACAGGAAGTCGCGGACTCGATGGGCGTCAAGCTGGTCAGCATCGAGGAGCTGTTCCAGCAGTCCGACGTGGTCTCGGTCCACACGTTCCTGAACAAGGACACCCGTGGGCTGGTCAACGCGCGCCTGCTGAACTTAATGAAGCCGTCCGCCTACATCGTGAACACGGCGCGCGGCCCGATCATCGACGAGGCGGCCCTGATCGACGTCCTTCAGAAGGGCAAGATCGCGGGGGCTGGCCTCGACGTGATGGAGATCGAGCCGCTGCCGGCCGACAGCCCGCTCAACTCGCTGGAGAACGTGATCCTCGCGCCGCACCTCGCCAGCTTCTCGGACGAGGGCGTCCACCTGCATCAGCTGCGGGTGGCGAAGATCATCATCGACGTGGCGAACGGCAAGCTGCCGGAGCGCAAGATCGTCATCAACAAGGGCTTCTACGACGAGCTGATCGCCCGCCCCGAGCTGGCTGACGTCGAGAAGGCCTGAGCGCGAGGGTCTGGGTGCCAGGGCGATTGCATGTTCAATGGTGTACCCGAAGCATCAGGGAACGGGCGGTCGGGGGTTGAAACCCCCGCCTACAGTCACACCGTCGCTGCGCGACGGAGACCGGGAACAGCCGTCGTCCGGTGAGACTGGAGCGTCGCGCAGCGACTGCAGGATCGTAGGCGGGG
>JADZEM010000055.1 GCA_020850535.1 Chloroflexota bacterium | reverse complement strand
CGCACCAGTGCCGGCCGTTCCCGACGGCCGTCGCGCAGCGACGGCGTGACTGTAGGCGGGGACTTCAGTCCCCGACCGCCCGTTCCATGATGCTTCGGGGACACCAATGAACATGCAATCGCCCTGCTCTCCAACCCCCCACGCCGTCTGGCAACGGGCGCATCGCGTCCTGCTCTTCATCTGGCGCTACCTGCCGCTGCCGGCCCGGCGCCTGGCGATCCTGGCGCTGTATCCGCGCGTCCCGATTGGCGCGGTCGCCGTCATCCGGGATGGCGAGGGCCGCCTGCTCCTGGTGCGGCAGACGTACCATCGGGTCGGCGTGCGCTGGGCGGCCCCTGGTGGCTGGCTTGGACGCCGCGAGACACCGCAACAGGCGGCGGAGCGCGAGACCTGGGAGGAGACCGGCCTGCGCGTCAAGGCTGGCAGGGTGCTGGCGACCGGTGGCGGACCGTACGGCGAGATCAGCATCGCCTACGAGTGCGAGGTGGTCGGGGACGCGGGATTCACCCCCAGCGAGGAAACGGATCAGATCGGCTACTTCGCGGTGGACGCACTGCCAGAGATGACCGTCGACACGCGCCGTCTGATGGACCGAGCGCTGGCCGCGCAGGAGCGCTGGCGAGATGTCCAGCCACCGCTCGGCACAACCGCCGCCTCGCCGCCCAGCACAGTCGTCGGCCCGCCCACTGGAGGCGATCCATCGTGAACGACACACCTGACGCCAGCCCGGCAACACCGAACGACGACTCGTTCCTGGGTCGGGGTGGGCTGTGGGTCGTCAGCCAGTTCCCGCTCGGCGGCGCGGCCCTGCTGGCCTCGATGGCCGGGCCAGCGCTGCCCGACGTGGTGCGCCGGCCGGGACGCTGGGTCGGCGGCGTGCTGTTCGTCGTCGGCGGCCTGCTGGCCCTGGCCGGGCTGGGCGGCCTCGGGCGGCAGCTCACGCCGTTCCCGAAGCCGAGTCCTGGCGCGACCCTGGTGCAGTCTGGCGCATACGGGCTGGCACGGCACCCGGTCTATGGCGGTATGCTGACAGCGTTGCTCGGATGGGCGCTGCTCCACGGCCGCTGGTCCGGGCTGCTCTCGACGCTGGTGGTCGGCCTGTTCTTCGACCGCAAGGCCAGCCGTGAAGAGGCGTTCCTGGCGGCGCAGTTCCCCGAGTACCCCACCTATCGCGGGCGCGTCAGCAAGCTGATCCCCTGGCTCTACTGACGGGGCACGCACGGCGAGCAGGTCGAGGATCTCCCATCCCTCGTGCCGGCCTCAGGTGCCACCTTTGGAAGCGCAGTGGGCGGGCCTATCCTTGCGGTCTGGGCGGCGCTCCGAGCTGCGAGTGCATCGAGAGCGCCCGCAGAAAGAAGCGATAGACTGCCTGAGAGTCCGCAAGCTCGGCAGTCGTAACGTACAGGCCGAACGTCACGCCGTTGAGCACCACGTTCGGCTCACGTCCTTCGACGGTGTACTCCTCGACGGTCATCCGCCGATCCTGGAGGTCGGCTTCCAGGCCGAGCATCTGGAGGCTGGCGCGCGGCACGATGTAGACGTGCAGCTGGTACGGACTCGGAGTCTGGCCGCGCCCGTCTGGCCGGTCAGCCACGCGCCGCGCCTTCGCCGTGGCGCCGTAGTGCGATGGTTCGCCAGGGCAGCCGGCGTCGATCAACGCCGGCAGCGTGAACCGACGCGACCCTGGCAGGTCAAGACTGCCAACCGCCGCGTCGACCAGCCCACGGGCCAGCTCGGCCTCGCTGGCTTCGCCGGTCACGCTCTGCACGCAGATACCGAGCGCTTCGTACTTCCCGTACACGGTGGTGGAGATCCTGCGTCCCGGCGGCATACCGAACTGGCCGAGGGTCAGACCGGCCACGTACACCACCAGGGCCAGCGCACTCGGCCAGCCGAGGTACAGGACGAGCTTCATCGCGCGTCCGACCATAACGACACCATGATAGCGCGCTGGCAGCCACCGGCGCGGGTCCGGACTCAGGTGCCAGGGCGATTGCATGTCGATGTCGTCGTGCCGTCTCGTCAGGGCTTGAAAGCCCCGCCTATCATCCTGCAGTCGCTGCGCGACGCTCCTGGCTCGCCGGACGACGGCTGTTCTCACCCTTCGTCGCGCAGCGACGGAATGACGGTAGGCGGGCGTTTCAACCCCCGACCGCTCGTCTCCTCGCGCTTCGGGAACACGGACGAACATGCAATCGCCCTACCGCAGGCGCGCGACTCGGACGGGTCGTCGCTAGCTCGACACGCCCCACCGCTTCGCGTGCCAGCGCCAGGCCGTCGCCACGATCTGCTCGACCGTCTCGTAGCGCGGGCTCCAGCCGAGGTCGTTGCGGATCTTCCGATTGTCGGCAAACAGGGCCGTGGCGTCGCCGGGGCGGCGAGCCTCCTCGACCACGGCGATCTCTCGTCCCGTCACGCGGCGGCAGGCGTCGATGATCTCGCGGACCGAGTAGCCGGTCCCGGTCCCGAGGTTGTACGCCTTGCAGGCCCCCCGCTCCTCCATCGCGCCGACGGCCAGGACGTGGGCGCTCGCCAGATCCTCGACGTGAATGTAGTCACGGATGCAGGTGCCATCCGGGGTCGGATAGTCCGTCCCGAAGACCTTGACGTGCGGCAGCCGCCCAGCCGCCACGGCCAGCACCAGCGGGATCAAGTGCGTCTCTGGCTCATGATCCTCGCCGAGCGTGCCGTCAGCGGCCGCGCCGGCCGCGTTGAAGTAGCGCAGGCTGACCGAGCGAAGGTCGTAGGCCTGGGCGTACGATGCCAGCACCCGCTCGAAGGTCAGTTTCGACTCGCCGTACGGGCTCTCCGGCTTCTTTGGCTCGTCCTCGGTGACGGGCACACTGTCGGGGTAGCCGTAGGTGGCGCAGGTGGACGAGAAGACGATCTGGTTGACGCCATGGCGGCGCATCGCGTCGAGCAGCTCGATGCCCGATGAGACGTTGTTGCGCCAGTACTTCGCCGGATCCTGCACAGACTCGCCGACGTAGGCGTAGGCTGCGAAATGAAGCACGGCGTCGAAGTGTCGAGATCCAAGCACGGCGTCGAGGCCCGCTGCATCGGCAAGCTCGCCGACCACCAGCTCACAGGGCACGGTCTCGGCGTGCCCATACACGAGGTTGTCGTAGACCAGGACCTCGTGGCCGGCCTTGAGGAGCGCTCGCACCGTATGGCCGCCCACGTACCCCGCGCCGCCCGTCACCAGCAATCGCACCGACACACTCCCCCTGCCGACATGGCTTCGGTCGGTCGCGGCTCCGACTGCACGGCCCGCCGACACGCTCAGAGATGGTGAGGCCCGGCGCAACGGGTCAGCAAGGAATGCTCAGCGGAAAGCGTCGAGGTGACAGACCTTGATGCGCGAGGCGAGCGGCTGGAGCTTTCGCGTCCAGGTGGCGTCATTCGTCACGAGGTGATGGACCTGGGAGATGAGACCTGTCGCCACGATCAACGCGTCCGGAGCCGACAGTCGGAACATGGCCCGCACCGAGGCCGCCTCCTGAGCGACAGGCAGATCCACGGGCACGGGCGTCAGATTCGGGAACTGCGAGATGAACTCCATGATGTGCTGATACGGTTCAGGCGTCCCAGCGCGAAGCGGCCGAACAAGAACATCCATCACGGTGATCATCGAGACGAGTCCCCGATTGCGCCCAGGATGAACCATCTCATCGAGGATGTAGGACGCAACCGGCGTCGCCGCCTCGGCTCGGTTCAGATAGGCGACGAGCGTCGACGTGTCGATGAGGAGTCGCTCCCCGTCTCGGATGGCTCGGTCGAGCGCCGCAGCTCCTATTGCTCCCACGAAGCCCGCTCTTCTCTGATGTAGGCCAGCTCCTCCTCAAGCGTTCCACCATACAGCCCCTCGGCGATGCCGGCGTAGCTGCGCCGGACCGGCCGCAGCTCGACCTTGCCAGGACGCTCGCTGTCGAACTCGACGACGAGGCGGTCGCCCGGCTGCATGCCCAGCTCCCGCACGATCTCGTGCGGCAGGGTGATCTGGTTCTTCTGCCGAAGCGTCACGGTCTGCTGCATACGTGACAATCCTCCTACTGACAGTGTGGAGTCGTACGCTCCAATAGGATCGTACCATGCGAACGAGTTGGACAGGCGAGGCCTCGTCGAACGACGCTCCGCGCCACGCGCCTACGCGCCTGATGGAGGTCGCGGCGGCCGGCCTGACGGTGCTATCCTCGGGAATCGCGCTGTCGCGGAGGACTGCCCTGACTGCCACTGCCGAGAGGCCCGCCACACGCGGCGTGACTGGAACGCTCACCGGCGAGATGTTCAGTTCGCTGAGCGTGCCCGACTACCGCCGGCTCTACTTCGGCAACATGGCGTTCCAGTTCAACTCCTGGATGGGCGGCCTCACGTTCGGCTGGCTGATGCTGCTGATCGGCAACTCGCCGTTCTGGCTCGGCCTGAGCGGCGCGATGACCGGCCTCGCCATGACCTGCATGTCCCCGCTCGGCGGCGCGTTCGCGGACGCCTGGGACCGTCGACGCTCGCTGCTGGTCACCCAGACAACGGCCATCGTCGTGAACGCCGGCGTGGCGACGCTCTACGTCCTGGATGTCCTCTCGATCTGGCATCTGCTGGTGGCGTCGCTGCTGATGGGCATGAGCTTCACCTTCAACATGCCCGCCCGCCAGTCGCTGATGGCCGAGATCGTGCCACGCCCGTTGCTGCCCAACGCGACGGCCCTGCAGACCGCCTCGATGAACCTCGCGCGCATCACCGGCCCCAGCATGGCCGGCTTCCTGCTCTCGACGGTCGGGCCGCTGTTCGTGATGCTGCTCGGCCTCTGCGCCAACACCTGGACGGTCACCCAGATCCTGAGCATTCGCCACCGATCTGCGAAGCCCTCGAAGGCGTTCACGCTCAAGAGCATCCGCATCACCGACGGCTTCCGCTACGTCTACCGCACGCGCCCGCTGCTCGACATGATGCTGGTCGTGACCATCTCCAACATCTTCGGCCTCTCGTACGTTCAGATGCTGCCGTCGTTCGCCCGCGACTCGCTGCACCTTGACGCGGCCGGCCTGGGCATCCTGACCTCGTCGATGGGCGGCGGCGCGCTGGTCGGCTCGTTGATCATGGCGCGGGTCGGCATCGGACAGCACCACTCGCTGATGATGCGTGGCGCGGCGTTCAGCATCTGCCTGCTGCTGCTGGCCCTCGGCTGGTCTGGCTCGCTCTGGCTCGCCGCGCCGTTGCTGGCGCTCATCGGCTCGCTGACGGCGCTGCTCACGGCCCTCAGTATCTCGACGGTCCAGCAGTACGCCCCCGACGAGTTGAGCGGGCGGGTCTTCGGGGTGTACATGGTCTGCACGGGCCTGACCAACATCGGCAGCCTGCCGCTCGGCGCGATCGCCGACCGCATCGGGACGGATCACGCCATCGGGGTGTGGGGCAGCATCGGCGCCTGCCTGGTGCTGGCGTTCGTGGGGTACCGCACGCTGACCGAACCACGCGCGGCGACGGTCGCCCAGCCGGCCGACGCCCCCACGCCGTCCTGACTGCCGCCACCCCTTGCGGCTGGCTGGTCTTCCGCCCACCCGAACGGAAATCGCGCCGCGACCCTGCCGCATGCTGGACAATTGGGATGTGGTGAAGACGCAGGGGTGAGCATTCGGCTCGGGGCGAGCGGTCAGGGCGCGTAAATGCGGTGCCGCCGAGCATGCGGGGGACATGGTGCTGTCTCGTGAGATCGACCGGATCACGCCGACCTTCCGGCCGTCCGACCTCGTCGTCGGCTTCCAGCAGTGGCGCGACCTGCTCTTCCTGCACTGGCCGATCCCACCCGACGCGCTCCGCCCGCTGATTCCACGCCAGCTCGACATCGATACCTACGATGGCCTCGCCTACATCGGCCTCGTGCCGTTCTGGATGACCGGCGTCCGGCCGTCCTGGGCGCCGGCCCGTTCGGCGTTCACGTTCTGCGAGACCAACGTCCGCACCTACGTCCACCGCAACGGCGAGGATCCAGGCGTCTACTTCTTCTCGCTGGAGGCCGCCTCAGCCATCGCCGTGACCATCGCGCGGCTCCAGTTCAAGCTGCCCTACTTCTGGGCCAGCATGCGGATGCGCCGCCTCGGCAACCAGATCGAGTACCGCAGCCGACGCCTGCTCGGCGGCCCGGCCCGCACCTACGCCCGCTTCGAGCCAGGCGAGTTTCTCGGAGCATCAGCGCCCGGCACGCTCGAACACTTCCTGATCGAGCGGTACTACTTGCACGCGTCGGACGGCGACCGACTGTGGCGCGGACAGGTCTACCATACGCCGTACCCCGTCCAGCGGGCGACCGTCCACGCCGTCCGTGACGAATTGATCGGCGCAGCCGGCATGCCGCGGCCGCTCGGGCCTCCGCTCCTGGCACACTACGCCCGGGGTGTGGACGTGGACATCTTCGGCCTCCGGCCCCACGAGGCGCTGTGAGCCTGCCCGGTGTCACCGTGAGTCAGCGCGGGGGAGGCTGACGCCTGAGCAGTTTCCCTCGACCCGGCCGTCCGACGACCTGACCATCCTTGGCGATCAGCTCCCCGCGCGAGAACGTCGCCACCGGCCAGCCGACCACGTCCATGCCCTCGCATGGCTCGTAACCGGCCCGCGAGTGCAGGCGGGACTGGCTGATGGTCTCGGCGCGTGTCGGGTCGAACAGGACGAGGTCCGCATCCGACCCCAGCGCGATGGTCCCCTTGCGCGGATACAGGCCGTGCAGCCGGGCCGGCGTCGTGGACATCGCGTCCACCAGCCGGTTCGGCGTGATCCGGCTCCAGGGGGAGGCCAGCTCATCAGCCTGAAAGTCAGCAGCCGTCAGCATGCGCCCCTTCGCGCCGCGCACGCCCGCATCCCAGAGCGCCGGCAATTGCGTCTCCAGGGCCGGGATGCCGTGCGGGATCAGGCTGAAATCGTGCTCTCCGGCCCGCTTCTCCTCGATGGCCCAGGCGCAATGGTCGCTGCCGACCATGTCGATGGTCCCATCGGCCAGCCCTTCCCAGAGCTTCGGGAGGTTGACGGCCGGCCGCAGCGGCGGACACCCGCTCATCGTCAGTGGATCGACGCCCGGCGCGGTGTAGCAGTCGGCGTCGAGCAGCAGGTAGCAGGGCCGCACCTCGATCCACGGACGCGAGCCGCGCGCCTTGGCTTCGCGCGCCCGCTGCAACGCCGCATCGCAGGAGAGATGCACGACGCAGACGGTCGCGCCGGTCAGGTCGGCGTAGTCGATGGCCCGGGCGGTCGCCTCAGCCTCTCCGATCTCCGGGCGGCTGTCGCGATACCAGACGGCGGACCGCTTGCCCTCCGCGAACAGCTTTCCCTGCTGATAGTCGAGCACGGCCGGGTTCTCGGCGTGCGCCATCACCAGTCCGCCAGCGTCGGCGCTGGCGCGCATGAGCTTGAGCAGATCGCGGTCGGCCACGCGCATCATGAACGCCTTCACCGTCGGGAAGCCGTCCGCCAGGAGCGCCGGCACCTCGGCCAGCGTGGCATCCGAGAAGTCGGTCACCACGATGTGGAAGCTGTAGTCGATCAGCGACTTCGGGGCGGCCCGGGCGTCCCACTCGCGGATGCCCTCGGCCAGCGTCGATCCGGGAAACTGGCGGGCGTAGTCGATGATCGTGGTCACGCCGCCACAGGCCGCCGCTTCGGTGCCGGAGAGGAAATCGTCGGCGGTCGTCGGGCCGCCCTGCCGGAACTGGGCTTCCAGATGGGTGTGCGGATCGACCACGCCCGGCAGCACCAGCAGGCCGCTGGCATCGTGCGTCTCGACGGCGTCTCCCACGTCGCCAATCGCCACGATCTTGCCGTCCGAAACCCCGATGTCGGCGCGGCGCGTCTCGGTGGCGGTGACGATGGCGCCGCCGTGAATGGCAAGATCGAGCGGCATGACGAGCCTCCGGGCGTGACGGTTGGGCGGTCGGACAACGGTTCCCCAGAGGGTAGCCGAGTGCGGGACGGCCATGCGCCGGCAGCGCATCAACCCGGGCCGTCCAACACGGGCGCTACTCCGCTGGCTGCCGCTCCCAGAACCGGACCATCCGCCAGAGCGCCAGCCCGAACCCGCCAGCCCAGAGCGCGGCGAACAGCCAGTACCGCTGTGCCACCAGGTCCGGGAACGCCCGCCCAAGGAGGGCCGCGACACCGGTCAACAACCCGAATCGGGCCGCGCGGCCAACGGCGGCCCACGCGAGGAACGATGCCAGCGGCAAGCCTTCGCTCCCGGCCGTCCGCGCGAACACTTTGACCGGCACGCCCGTCGCTGCCTGCCGCAGCGCGCCGCGCGGACCGCTCTCGCGGAGCCAGCGCGTAGCTGCTGTGACCATCGGCGGCCGGACCAGCGGCAACCGCTCGGTGTGAGCCCGCTCGGGCCGCGCCCGGCCGTCCAGGTGGCTGATCGCGCCGCCCAGGATGGTCCCCAGGACCGCCCCAAGCACCAGTTGCCACCAGTGGGACGGCCGTCTCAGCGCCAGGGGCACCGTCAACGCGTCCGGCATGATCGGCCAGACCGTCGCCTCGGCCACGGCCCAGGCCAGCGCCAGGCCAGCGGCTCTCATCGGAGACCGCGCAGTCGCTGGGTCTCACACTCCAGGATGCGCCGCGCGATGGCCACCGACGCCGCGTACGTCGAGTCGATGCCCTCGAACGAGAGCCGCCGGCCGCCGAGGGTCCGCGCCCGCGTGTAGGGCGTGTCCGATGCGTAGTGGATGAAGCCGACGTCAAACGGCAGATCGCGGAAGTGGACGGCGTCATCCAGCGGGTGCCGCTCGGGATAGGTCGCCTCGTAGACGGCGCTCAGGTACGGCCCGGCCTCCATCTCGACGATGGTGTACGCCTCGCGGTAGAACAATTCGAGATACTCACGGTTCTGGAGAAACGTACCGCGCACCGTTACAGCCTTCTGTCGATCCAGCGCCGAGCCACGCTCCAGCCAGGACGCCACCTCGTCGTAGCCAAAGACGTTGTGGAACGAGTAGACGTTGCCCGTGTGCTCGTCAAAGACTTCGTCGGCCAGCATCACGTCGCCGACCGCGCCGTTGAGCGTGGCCGCCTTGCCCAACACGTAGAAGCCGCGCAGGTCGCCGACACGCTCGGCGATCTGCCGCCCGATGTAGTAGGCTGCCATCCCAAGTGGGTAGTCCACGTTGAGGATCACCGCGTTGGTGGTCCCGATGACGCCTGCCAGCTCCTCCAGGCGCGGATCGAGGTCTTCCACCCGCACCCGCGAGAGATCGACCACCTGGGCCAGCACGTCGAAGCCGGTGGCCGGACGAATGGTGGTGATGCCGCGCTGGTGCTCCTCGTCCTCGCGCTGAGAGGTCCGCATGTGGTCCTCGTGGGCGGCGTTCCAGAGCCGGGCGGCGTAGTAGAGCAGGTTCTCCGGGTTGCTGTAGCCGCGCGCCCGCCGCAGCGCTTCGATCTCGGCTGCCGCCGCGCCATCTCGCGTCGTCTCCAGAAAGCGCCAGAGCGTGTCAGCCCGCCGCCGCACGTACCCTGACAGCAGGTTGACGATGCTGTGCGCGTTGGACGACACGAAGTAGACCGGCCGATCCAGCAGCCCGGACTCTTCCATGAAGTGTCCGATGGGCGTCCACCACTGCTCGACCAGCCGCGCGTAGCCGAGGTGAGTGCCGCCCAACATGCGAACCCGCATGTCCTTCGGGGCGGCGGCGATGTGCTGGAGGGTTGACCAGAGCTGCGCGCCCCAGATGCCGCGCAGGCGATTCCAGTCGCTGCCCGGGATCAACAGGCGGTCGCCCAGGTTAGTCAGCGCGTCGTCGCCGGGAGGGGTCTCCTGCGCGAGCGCCGCCTTCACGTCCGGCTGCGACTGGATCAGCCGATGCAGCTTGTTCCATTCCAGTTGATACGCCACGACGGTCGGGATCACGTCGTCAAGGTCGGAGGTCGAGGCGATGACGACGGCCAGCGTCTCGTGACGGTCCCAGAGCCACTGCCGACGACGACCAGGCGCGGAGACAGACTCCCAACCATCGAGCCCCCCGGGGATGGCCGAGGAGAGCTGCTCGGTCAGTTGCGCCAGCACCATGCGCTCGACGGCGACGATGCACGATGGCAGCCGCTGCACGGCGTAGATGAAGGCCCCGCAGTCCGGGTCATCCGAGAGCGCGCCGGGATGGAGGCTCGATCCAACGCCCTGGTGAGCCGGCTCGAAGGCCCGCACCGGCACATCGCCGGGCGTTCGCAAGATCGTCGTGTACGTGCGGACGTAGAGGTTGACGGCGTCTCGCCCGACGATGGCGTCGGATTCCGCGGCGCGCGCGGCCTGCCCGATGCGCCCTTCGACGGCCGTCGTCCGCTGCCCAGGGCTCCTATGGTGATCGTCCGCCACCCTCACGCCTGCGCCTCCTCATCGGTCCGGCTCCAGCATCGCCACGTCGCCCACGCGCGGCCCAACGACCGTCTGCCGCGCTCGGCGTATCCGCCGGGCGGCCTGCGCCAGCCGCCGGACACCCTCCGCGATGCGCTCCTCGTCGAGCGCCGCGAACCCGAGCATCAGGCCGGGCCGCCTGACCTTTCCTTGATAGTACGGGTCCAACGCGGGCGTGGCTACCCCCAATCGCGCCGCTTCCTCGGCCAACGCCACCGCGTCCGCGTCCGCAGGCAGCCAGCCGACCAGATGCAGGCCCGCGCCGTCGCCGCCGGGCATCAGCTCCGCGCCAGGCTCTCGACGGATCGCCTCCAGCAGCGAGTCCCGCCGCGACTGGTACAGCCGCCGCATCCGCCGCAGGTGACGCTCGAAGTGGCCCTCCCCGATGAAGTCCGAGAGCACCTGTTGATCGAGCGTCGCCGTCTGGCGGTCGGCCAGCCACTTGGCGGCCACGAACGGCTCGACCAGCCGAGGCGGCAAGACGACGAATCCCACGCGCAGCGGCGGAAACAGGGCCTTCGAGAAGCTGCCGACATACGCGACGACGCCGTGCGTGTCCAGCCCCTGCAACGATTCGAGCGGACGGCCCGAATACCGAAAGTCGGAGTCGTAGTCGTCCTCGACAATCGTGGCGCCCCGACGGGCCGCCCATTCCAGCAGTCGCAGCCGGCGCGGCAGGCTCAGCGTCGCGCCAGTCGGGAACTGGTGCGACGGCGTGACGTAGACGAGGCGCGGGGCATCGTCGGCGTCCGGCGCGGGGAGGGCCGCAACGTCCAGTCCATCGTCGTCTACCGGCACCGGCGCCACTGACATGCCGTGCGCCCGCAGCGTCAGCGCCGCGCCGGCGTAGCCCGGATCCTCCAGCGCCGCGCGGTCGCCGGGGTCGAGGCAGAGACGGATCAGCAGGTCCGCTCCCTGCTGCGAGCCGTTCACCACCACCACCTGCTCGGCGCTGCACCGCACGCCGCGCGTCTGGCCCAGGTGGGTCGCGATGGCCTCGCGGAGCGGCCGGTAGCCGGCCGGGTCGCCGTAGGAGGCCAGCTCCTCGGACCGTTCACGGACCTGCCGGGCGGTCAGCCGCCCCCAGATCTGGCGCGGAAAGGTATCCCAGTCAGGCCGCCCCGGCCGGAAGTCGAACGGCAGTGGGCCGTACCGTTCGGCCACACGGCCGTCACCGCCCCAGACCTGGCGATGGACCTCGGCCATGCGGCCGCCCCAGGCCGAGAGCAGCCCAACGCCGGCCGACTCGTCGCGGTCAGTCGCGTCGTCTGCCGCCGACGCTGCACCGGAGTTCCCCAGGTCGCCGTCAGCGGGGTGCCCATGTGGGAGCGCCACCAGGCGCGGACGGCGGGCCGCCGCGAGCGCATCGTCGGGGATCTGCCGCGAGACAAACGTTCCCGCGCCCTGGCGGGCCTCGGCGTACCCCTCCGCGACCAGTTGCTCGTAGACGAGCACGACCGTCGTGCGCGAGACGGCCAGTTGCCCGGCCAGTGAACGGGAAGGTGGCAGCCGCTCGCCGGGCCGCAGCCGCCGCGCGAGGATGTCGTCGCGGAGGCGGGTGTAGAGCTGCTGCTGGAGCGAGAGCGAGCCGCGTTCATCCAGGGGAACCGTCAACGCCGTCGCCACACGCCGCCTCCCGAAGCGAGCAATTGGTTTGATAGTACCACACGGAATTGGACCTTGTACCAGTCCACTTGCCTTCCGTATGGTCGTTCGAGAGGTCTACGGGCGAGTTCGTCCGCGCTCGGCGCGCTTCCTGGGAGGGTTCCGCGATGCAAGAGGCAACGTTTACCGTCAAGAAGGGTCTGGCGCAGATGCTCAAGGGCGGCGTCATCATGGACGTCGTGACGCCCGAACAGGCGAAGATCGCCGAGGAGGCCGGCGCGTGCGCCGTGATGGCGCTGGAGCGCATTCCAGCCGAGATCCGCGCGCACGGCGGCGTCGCCCGCATGAGCCCGCCCGAGCTGATCGAGCGGATCATGGAGGCAGTCAGCATCCCGGTGATGGCGAAGGCCCGCATCGGCCACTTCGTCGAGGCGCAGATCCTGGAGTCGCTCGGCGCGGACTACATCGACGAGTCCGAGGTCTTGACGCCGGCCGACGAGGAGTTCCACATCAACAAGCACGACTTCAAGGCGCCGTTCGTGTGCGGTGCGCGTGACCTGGGCGAGGCGTTGCGACGCATCGGCGAGGGCGCGGCGATGATCCGCTCGAAGGGCGAGCCGGGCACCGGCAACATCGTCGAGGCCGTTCGGCACCTCCGCAGCATCGTCACCAGCATCAAGCGGCTGACGATCCTCGGCCCGGACCAGTGGATGACCGAGGCCAAGAACCTCGGCGCGCCATACGATCTGGTGCGAGACGTGGCCCAGGAGGGCAAGCTGCCCGTCGTGCTGTTCTGCGCGGGTGGCGTGGCGACCCCTGCCGACGCCGCCCTGGTGATGAAGCTTGGCTCGGAGGGCGTGTTCGTCGGCTCGGGCATCTTCAAGAGCCAGAACCCGGCGAAGACGGCGGCGGCCATCGTCAAGGCGACCACCCACTTCCGCGATCCTGGCATCGTGGCGGAGGTCTCGAAGGGCCTGGGCGAGGCGATGCCGGGCATCGAGCTGGGGGCGATCCCCGAGCGCGAGCTGATGGCCCCGCGCGGCTGGTAGGCCACTGACCACTCGCACAGGGAGGTTTCCCGATGTCCGACGCTGCCAAGTCGCCCACGTCGTCCGAGTTCGGCGGCCTGACCGTCGGCGTGCTGGCGCTCCAGGGTGCATTCGTCGAGCACGTCCAGACGATCGAGCGCCTGGGCGCGACGGCCCGCGAGATCCGCCTGCCGTCCGACCTGGAGGGCATCGACGGGCTCATCATCCCCGGCGGCGAGAGCACGACCATCGGCAAGCTGCTGGTCCACTACGAGCTGCTCGCGCCGCTCCGGACGCTGGTGGACCGCGGCTTCCCGATCTACGGCACCTGCGCCGGCGCCATCCTGCTGGCGAAGGACATCGGCGGCCTGGATCAGCCGCTGCTCGCCACCATGGATCTCGTCGTCAAACGGAACGCTTTCGGCCGGCAGCTCCAGAGCTTCGAGACGGACCTCAAGATCGCCGGTCTGGGCGAGCAGCCGTTTCGGGCGATCTTTATCCGCGCACCGGCCATCACGTCGGTGAGCGAGGGCGTGGACGTGCTCGCCGCGCTCGACGACGGCGCCATCGTGGCGGCGCGTCAGGGGAGCCTGCTGGTGAGCTGCTTCCACCCCGAGCTGACCGAGGACGACCGCTTCCACCGGGCGTTCCTGGAGAGCGTTGCCGCGCACCGCGCCGCGGGGCAGATCCCCACGGCGATGGTCGCGATAACCCCATCGGCGTCAACCTGATCGGCGTCGACGTGACCCGCGCCGAGCGGGGCGGCCTGCCCGGCTCAGTGGCCGGGCGTCGCGCTCCGGCCCGGCGCGCTCGGCGCGATGGCGTCGGCCCGCTTCCGCGCGGCCTCGCGCTGGGCCGCGATCTTCTGCTGCTGCCCCATCATCCAACCGCGCGCCTGCATCAGCCAGCCGACGTTCAACACGACCAGCACCGCCGCCGCCAGCAGCCCGATCAGGAACTGCGCCCAACCCGGCAACGCCTGCAACGCCTCCATCGCGCTCCCACCTCCCGCGTCTGTGCCTTCTCACCAGTACAAGGAGTGTACCGGTTCAGCGTGCGATCATCGGCCGGGAGGCCCTCACGCCAGAGTCACCCCGAGCGCATCGTCGGGTCCAGCATGTCGCGGATCCAGTCGCCACCCCGGCTGATCGCCAGCGTCGTCAGCATGATCGCCAGCCCCGGCAACGTGCTCAGCCACCACGCCGTATCGAGATACTGACGCCCCTGCCCGAGCATGCCACCCCAGGATGGCGCTGGCGGCTGGACGCCCAGCCCCAGGAAGCTCAACGTTGATTCGAGGATGATCAGGCGGGCCAGATCCAGGGTCGCCAGGACGATCACCGGCGACAGGATGTTCGGCAGGATGTGCCGCAGCAGGATGCGCCCATCCGAGCCGCCCAGCGCCCGCACCGACTGCACGAACTCGCGCTCCTTGATCGTCAGCACCACGCCGCGACAGACCCGCGCGTAGGTCATCCAGCCGCTGATGCCGACGATAACGATCAGCTTCCAGGGGATCGCACCGGCCGGGTCCGGCCCGAGCACGGCGATGATCGCGATGGCCAGCAGGATGAACGGGAACGCCAGCTGCATGTCGGCGACCAGCATGATGACTTCGTCGACGACGCCCGAGAAGTACCCGGCCAGCATACCCAACAGCGTGCCCAGCACCGAACCGATCAGCACGCCGAGGAAGCCGACGGCCAGGGAGATCTGCGCCCCGTACAGAATCCGGCTGAGGATGTCGCGTCCTACCTCGTCCGTCCCGAGGTAGTAGCCCGGCTCCGCCTCCTCCATCCAGAACGGCGGCTTGAGCCGCAGCAGCAACGACTGCTCGGTCGCACTCTTCGGGGCGATCAGCGGCGCCAGCGCCGCCGCACCAATCATGAGCACCAGGACGGCGGCGCACACCCAGACGACCGGCGGCACGCGACGGAGATGGTAGCCCCAGGTCGGGCCGCCGCGGATGACCTGCGGGGACGGCACGGCGAGGGCGACAGCCGGTTCAGCCATGCGAGCCCTCCCGCCGTGCAGAAACTCTTCGCGATCTCTGGCCCATCATGCGTACCGAATCCTCGGGTCAAGCCAGCCGTACGCCAGATCGACCAGGAAGTTGACGACCACGAACGCCATCGCCACCAGCAGCACCGATGCCTGCACGATGGGGTAGTCGCGGCTGCCAATCGACTTGATGGCCAGCAGTCCGATGCCCGGCCAGGAGAAGACCGTCTCGGTGACCACCGCGCCGCCCAGCAGCGTCCCGAACTGCAGCCCCATGATCGTGACGATGGGAATGGCGGCGTTCTTGAGGTTGTGGCGCAGCAGCACGACGATGTCGCTCAGGCCTTTGGCGCGCGCCGTCCGGATGTAGTCGGACCGCATCACGTCGAGGACGGCCGACCGCGTCAACCGCGCGATGCTGGCCATCGCGAACGCGCCAAGGGTGATGGCCGGCAAGAAGACGTGCCAGAGCATCGTCGGCCAATCCTTCGGGTTGAGCCAGTCGCCGGTCCCGCGCCCCGAGACCGGGAACCAGCCCAGCTGCAGCCCGAGCACCAGGATCAGCATGATCCCGATGTAGAAGGTCGGAGCGGATTGCCCGACCAGCGCCAGGAACATGGCCAGGTTGTCCCAGACGGAGTTGCGCTTCGCCGCCGAGATCAGGCCAGCCGGCAACGCCACCACAATGGCCAGGGTGAAGGCGACGAACGCCAGCTCGAACGTGGCCGGCAGCCGCTCCAGCGCGATAGACACGGCCGGCTGCCGCATGTGAATCGAGCGGCCAAGGTCGCCGCGTAGCACGTTGCCGATAAACACGAGGTACTGCACTGGGATCGGCTGATCGAGGCCGAGCTCGGCGCGGACCCGGTTCATCTCGGCCGTCGGCGCATCCGGCGGGAGCATCAGCGGCACCGGATCGCCCGAGAGCCGCATCACGATGAAGACGATGGTGACGATGCCCCAGAGGGCGATGACGGCCCGCACGAGTCGACGCGTCAAAAACTGAATCATGGCCTCAGCGATCACCTTCCCGGTTCACCAGACCAGTGCGGCCTGAGCGGCAGGCAACTGCGTGGTCAACCCGCTGGTTCACACACCCGGACGGGCCAGGGGTGAAACGCGAACCCGGTCGGCAGGCGCGCGGCCCGCCGACCGAGTCAGCAGCATGAACGTTCGATGGTCAGCGCCTAGCGGTTGAAGCTGAAGACTTCCTTGCGGAGCTCCATCGTCTGGTTCGGGTTGGACCGCCAGTTGATGTAGCTTGCGACGCCGTGACTCTCGACGGGCACAATGACCGGGAGCCACGGATAGTAGATGTCCATGATCTCCTGCATCCGCTTGTACGCCGCGTCGCGCGCCTTCGCATCGAGTGAGAAGCGAGCCTCCTGGCCCAGCTTGTCCCACTCGGCCTCGCGCCAGTAGTCCATCGGGCCGCCCGGGCTGAGCAGCCGGTACATCATGCCGTCGGGATCCTGGAGCGTGGATGTCGGGTCACTCCACCAGAGCCCCTTGAAGGACTTCTCGCGGTTCTTCTGGGCGCGAACGGAGCCCTCGATGATCTCGATCTTCGCGTTGACGCCGGCCTTCTTCCACATCTCGACGATGGCTTCGGACATCTGACGGTCGTTGCCGATGACGGTGCTGCTCTCAAGGACGATCTCCTCGCCCTTGTAGCCGGCTTCGGCCAGCAACGCCTTCGCCTTATCGGCGTTGAACTCGAACGGCTTGCGGCCAGGGTCGTAGCCCGTGGCATCGCCCGGCGCGACGAACCCGTTCGGAACCGCGCCCTGGCCCTTCCACAGCGCCTTCACGATGCCCTCGCGATCGATTGCCAGGGACAGGGCCTGCTTCACCTTTGGGTTGTCGAGCGGCGGCGCCTTCGAGTTGACGCCGAGGACGTACAGGCCCGCGTAGAATGCGCCCTCGGCGCGCGCCTTCTCATTGCTCTTGAGCTGGTCAACCTGGTCAGGGATCAGCTTGAGGGCCATGTCAGCCTGGCCCGAGAGCAGGGCGGCCATACGCGGCTGGTTCTCAGGAATCGGCTTGAGCACGACCCGCTCGAAGTCCGGAGCGCCGCCCCAGTACTCCTTGTTGGCCTCCAGCACGAGGCGGTCGTCCTTCACCCACTCCTTGAACTTGACGACGCCACTGCCGATGGGCTTGACGTTGAACTCGTCAGGGCCGACCTTCTCGAAGTACGCCTTCGGGATGATCTGGCCGCCATAGAACGCGAGCCGGGCCGGCAACAGCGCATCGGGCTGCTTGGTGGTGAAGACGACGGTCTGCGGATCGGGAGCATCGACCTTCTCGACGGTCCCGAATACCGTATTCACCAGCGTCTTGGCGTTCGGATCGTAGGTCCGCTCGATGGAGAACTTGACGTCGGCGGAGGTGAGTGGCGACCCATCGTGGAACTTCACGTTCGGCCGCAGCTTGAACTCCCAGGTCTTGTCGCCCGTGGACTTCCACTCGGTGGCAAGGCGCGGGATCAGCTTGAGGTCAGGGTCGCGCGCGGTGAGCGTGTCGTACAGGTTGAACGTGATGATGATGTCCTGAAACGACGTGCTCATGTGCGGGTCGAGCTTGGAGATGTCCGAAGGCGAGGCGATCACCAGCTCCTGCTTGTTGGCCGGGGCCTTGGCCGTCGCCATGCCAGAGGCCTGCACCTTGGCGGCCGGCGCGACAGCCGCGGCAGCGGGTGCAGCCGCCGCGGCAGCCGGTGAGGCAGCAGCGCCAGCCGGAGACGCCGCGGCAGCCGGTGAGGCAGCGGCGGCCGCTGGCGAGGCGGCGGGAGCAGTTGTCGCGGCCGGCGCGGCGGGCTTCGTCTCGGCAGGCTTGGCCGGGGCGGCCGGCTGGCTACACGCGGCAAGCACTATCGAGAAGGCGGCAAACAGCGCGACCAGTACATAGCCGCGCGACGCACGTCTAGACATCGAGGCACCTCGAAACTACAGATCTGCACGAAAGAGGTGAACGAGTCGAGCCGGTGCCGAGTCGCCGGACGACAGCCTATCCCGCGCATCGTCGAGCCGGATGCGGCATTCTGACACACGCCCCCCTCACTGTCAACGATCTTGAAACAGGTGTACGACGCTGCGCCGTTGGCAAAAACGCTTCAGCACCTGCGCGCGGTCTCAACGCTGCACGGTGCTGCGAGCCGCAAACGGCACGCGCCTTGCGCTTCGAAGATGCCGTAGCGACCGATCTCAGAGCCGCGCAGCCAGACCGGTGCGCGGCGGGAGGGCACCGATGAAGCGACGCAATGTGCAGATGGCGTTCGTTGGCGAGGGCGTCAGCGCCGAGAACACGGCAGCCGAGCAGCTTGTCGAGGGCGACGAAGCCGTTGACATCGATGTGCGCGGCGGCAAGCTGATGGTCGTCGTGCCGGCCGGCACGCCCGACAACCAGATCTTCGACGACGCCCGGACGCTGGGCGGCGAGCTGGAGCTGGAGAACGGGCTGCGCTTCAGCTTCACGCTGGAGGAGGCGGCCATCGGAGCGCAGTTCGCGGCCACGCGCAAGAAGGAGCGCGAGGACACGCACGAGGGGCTCAGCTCGCTGCCGGACGTGCCGAGCGGGACGTGAGCGTGGGGCGTGGGGCGTGGGGCGTGGGGCGTGGGGCGTGGGGCGTGGGGCGTGGGGCGTGGGGCGTGGGGCGTGGGGCGTGGGGCGTGGGGCGTGGGAATGATGAGGTGAAATCATGCGAGTTCCAGTTGTCATCCTGAGCGCAGCGAAGGACGACAGGGAAGTCCGGTAAAGCCGCCACCGGTCACGCAGGTGAAACTGTCCGACCATGAACCCGTGGGAGGGGGGCGTGAGGTGCGGCTGAACTGCCGCGGGAGTGACGAGCGCCTGCTATGCGAACCTTCCGGCCCGCAGCGACTCCAGGTCCAGGTCCATCGAGGCAGTCGTGTCGGCGCCCAGCACGCTCCGCATCTGCTTCAAGGCGTAGCGGTTATCCTCGGGGTCGATGGACGCGGTGCAGTCTGACGGCACATACAGGTGGTAGTCCCGCATGAATGCGTCGTTCGCCGTGAACAGCACACACGAGTTGCCGGCGACGCCCGTCACGATCAGCGCCGAGGCTCTCAGGTAGGCCAGCAGCGTGTCGAGCGTCGTCGAGTAGAACCCCGAGTGCTTCGGTTTGAGCACGAAGTAGTCGTCCTCCTCGGGGGCCAGCAGCTCCGCGACCGGCCGCCCGAGCACGTCGGCTCCAAGGACATGCTCGACCACCGCGGATCGGTCGGACTGCCAGCGGCCGAAGTTGTCGTTGACGTAGACAGCCGGGATGCCGAGCGCCCTGGTCCGAGCCCGCAATGCGCGTATCGCCCGGGCAACCGGCAGGATCTGCTCAGCCAGGCGGTCGCCGCCCGGGAACTCCAGGTCGTTGATCATGTCGACGATGAGCAGTGCGACAGGCGACGCGTCCGGGACGTTTCCATGGAGATCCTGGTTCTTGGCCGGGTGAGGCATGACAGCTCCGAATCAGTCGAGCTTCGGCCCGGCGCGCAGCCCGACCATCCGGCCCCAGTGCATGACGCACGCCAGCACCGTCGCCGGATCATCGTCGGGCACGGCGGACCGGCGTCATCCACGGCAAGCGGGACGCCCAGGACGCTACCGTCCGGCAAACTCCGCCGCCACGCGGCCGGCCGGATCGATCTCCCGCAGCGCGGCCAGCTCGTCAGGCGTGGGCGGCGGCGTGCTCGGCCAGGCAGCGGCGTCGGTCAGCGGGAAACCTGTCGCAGCCCTGACCGCGTCGGCAGTGCTGAACGGGTGAACGCTCTCGACGGTCAACAGGCCATCGATCCGCTGGAATACGCAGAGCGGCGTCACGACCCGGTCGACGTTCCCGGCTGCCGTTACGAACGGCAGCTCGGCCACGAAGGTGCGGGTGTCGTGGCGAGTCCGCCAGAGCACCGTGCGGCGGGCGGTCGGCATCAGCGCGGCCGAGCCGGCCCCACCCGGCAGCCGCACCTTCGGATGGCGCGGATCGCCGATGGCGCTCAGGTTGATGCGACCCTGCCCGTCGATCTGGACACCGCCGAGGAACGCCGTATCCAGCCGTCCACGCGCGGACAGGTCGAACACGTCCGCCAGGGTGATCCGGGCCACCGCGCCGCTGAGCAGCAGCGGATCGACCGTCGACAGCGGCAGGGACGCCGGGCGCGGATCGACACCGCCCGGAATGGTCAGGATGGTCAGGCTCGGCGCATGCAGCCGCTTCGCCAGCAGCGCGGCCACCATCGGCAGCGGCGAGGCCACCCCGAAAAAGACCGTCTCGTCGTCGCGGAGCAGTCGCGCCAGGGCCACGGCCATCTGCACGGCGACGGTGCGCTCGTCCACGCCTCCGCTCATGCGGGCGTCGCCTCAGCCAGCAATCTCGCCTCGACGAACGCCCGAAGGCCGGCCGGGTCGCCCGCGTGGGCCAGCAGCTCGCCGATGAACGCCTCATCGTAGTCGTAGAGGCCCGCGCACGAGGTCGGCCACGCGCCGCGCGGCGCTTCCACCACCGTATCCACCAGGAATCCGGGGATCGCGGTGTGGGCCGGATCGGCGGCCAGCTCATCCCGCGTGACGACGCGCTCGGCGGTGACGATGACGCGCCGGGCGGCTCGCGCCATCAGCACGTCTTCGAATTGCGATCCGAGGATCCGGCAATCTCCACTCGCATCTGCTGCCTGGACGTGAATCAGGGCGACGTCGGGCACGATGGCAGGGACGACCAGCACATCCTCGCCCGCATACGGATCTCGCACGGACTTGAACCCACGTAGCTCGACGAGGTCCGACCCTTGCAAGCCGTTGAGCGGCATGAACGGAACGCCCTGGCTCGCCGCCCGCAGCCCGGCGATGATCGTGTAGCAGGCGTGCTCGCGGGCCTCGACAGTCCCACCCTCGACAGCGCGGCGGTAGAGCGGGGCCAGCCCGAACACCGTCTCATACCCCACGAACCCGGCCGAGACAGCGGTGGCACACCCCAGGCCGCACAGCAGATCCACGTCATACGCCCCGGCCGTCTTGACGAGGTGCAGGCCGCGCTTGTGCTGCCGAATCAGCTCGTGGACGGCGGCGGCCGGCGCGCGGTGCAGCGTGTTGCCGCCGAGCGCCAGCGTGCTGCCGTCAGGGATCGAGGCGACGGCCTCGGCGAGCGTGCGTCGCTTGTCGGACATCGGCCGCCTCCTTTGGAGGGCCGCCGGTGCCCGCACATGCCGGCGCACCCTCAGCAGGATTGTGCCTCGGAGCCACCCTCAACCGCCCACGTGGACCGCCCGCACGCCCTCGGTAGGCACGATCTCGCGGCAGGCAGCGAGGGCCTCCCGCCCGAACAGCTCGAGCTGCTCCAGCGTGTCTAGCATCCCCAGGCCGCCAAGCGCATTGATCGTGAGCCGCAGGTGGCCCGTCCCGATCTCGCGGGCAATCGCCTGGATCTGCTCGACGCACTGGTCGGGCGTGCCGACGACCGCCTGCCGGGCGACCAGGTTGGCGCGCGCCCTCGCCACGGCCTCCCGATCCGTCACGTCAACTGGCTGGGAGCGACGCCGACGCAGGATCGGGAGCAGCGCGCGGTCGAGCCGCTCGAACGCCTCCTCCTCCGTACGTCCGATGAAGAGGTAGCGCGCCAGCGACGACCGTCCCAGCTCCACCAGCGGCTGGCCGGGTCCGACAACCTCCTGCCAGCGCTGGAGCTGTCGATCCTCCGGCGGCTCCAGGCTGAACAGGTGCGGCAGCCCCCGCTCGACGGCGAACTGGATCGTCTCGTGGCTCGCGCCGGCAATGTAGAGGGGCGGATGCGGCTGCTGCGTGGGTGGCGGACCGACCTCCGTCTCGCCAAACTGCCAGGGGCCATCCGCCGAAGCCACGCGGCCGTGTGTCCAGGCCCGCACCAGCAGCTCGTAGGCCGCCACGAAGCGCTCGTGCTTGCTGGCAGGATCGACGCCGATGGCCCGCAGCGCCGCGTCGTCGTTGCCGCGCCCGATGCCCACGTCGAGCCGGCCGTTACCCTGTCGGTCGAGCTGCGCCAGCGCTTCGGCCAGCAGCAGCGGATGATGCTGCGGCAGCAGCACGACCCCAGTGCCCACCCGCAGCCGCTCGGTGACGGCGAAGGTGGCCGCCGCCAGCAGCAGCGGCGACGGGTACGGCAACCCAGACCGTCGAAAGTGGTACTCGGCAAGCCAGACCGAGTCGAAGCCCAGGGTGTCGGCGCGCTGGAAGAGGCGCAGCAGCCCCTGGTGGTCGTCGCCGGCCGCCTCGCGCTGCCAGCCGCTCAATCCAATGTGCATCGTGGAGACTCCATCAACGACGCAGCGTGGTCGGATCGTTGGCGTCGCGCAGGGCGTCGCCCAGCAGCGTCGCGGCCACCGACACGGTCAAAATGGCCAGTCCGGGGTAGATCGCCAGGGCCGGCACGTCCCACACCCGCGACTGCGCGGCGGCGAGCATGTTGCCCCAGCTTGGCGTCGGCGGCGCGATGCCGAACCCCAGGTAGCTCAGGCTCGCTTCGGCTACGATCCGCCCGCGCACCCCGACGGCGGCTGCCACCAGCAGCGGCCCCGCCGTCGCCGGTCCGACGTGGCGACTGGCGATCCGCAGGCGGCTCGCGCCCAGCGCCCGCGCCGCCTCGACGTGCGGCAGGTGCAGGCAGCCCAGCGCTCCGAGGTACGCCAGCCGGGCGAACGCCGGCCACTCGAACGCGGTCATCACCGCGACGACGGCCCAGTAGCTCGGCCCCACGATGGTGAGCAGGACGAGGTAGAGGGGCAGGCGTGGGATCGCCAGCAGGCCATCGACGAGACGCATCAGCGGATCGCCGAGAGGCCGTGGCAGCGCAGCGGCAACGTAGCCGTAGAGCGCGCCGAACGTCGGCGCGAGGGCCGTCACCAGCAGGGCAATCGAGAGCGAGATCCGCCCGCCCCAGATCATCCGGGCCAGCACGTCCCGGCCCAGCTCGTCGGTGCCAAGGAGATGATCGAGCGATGGCCGGCGCAGCGTGGACGCCAGCGAGCCGGCCTCGGGGCCGGCCGGCACGAGGACCGGCGCGAGCAGACAGACCAGCGCGAGGCCGGCCAGCACCAGCAGCGACGGCCGCCCGGTCCGGTGCGCCAGCACACGGCGGGGCCACGTCGTCACCATCGGGGCGGAGACATCAGGCCCGCAGGCGCGGGTTCACCAGCGCCACGGCGACTTCGGCCAGCAGGCTCGCGCCGATCACCGCCACCGCCAGCAGCAGCGCGATACCCTGCACCAGCGGCCAGTCGAACGCGCGCAGCGCGGTCAGCAGGAGACGGCCCAGACCGGGATAGCTGAAGACCGCTTCCGTCACCGTGGCCCCGGCGATCAGCGACGGCGCTTCCAGCGAGAGCAGCCCGATCAGCGGCGGCAGGGCGTTCGGCAGGACGTGGCGGAGCAGCACGGCCCATTCGGACAGCCCCTTGGCGCGGGCGGTCCGCAGATGGTCGCGCCCCAGCTCGTCCAGCAGGGCGGCGCGCACGTAGCGCCCCCAGGCCGCGATCTCGACGCTCGCGAGCGTCAGCACCGGCAGCACCAGATAGCCGAGACGGTCTGGAAGGTCGCCTCGGCCAATCGTCTGCGCGCCGCCAGCCGGCAGCCACGCCAGCTCGACGGCGAACACGATCAGCACCAGCATCCCCACCCAGAAGGTCGGGGCGCCGCCAACCACCAGCGAGGCCAACCCCAGACCCGTGTCCACCGCCGAGCCGGGCCGCAGCGCCGAGACCAGCCCGAGCGCGCCGCCCACGACTACGGCAAGCAATAGCGCCGTCGCCGTCAGCGCGAGTGTGTGCAGCAGTCCGTCCAGCAGCAGCGGTCCGACCGCCCGGCCGGGCGCCACGACCCAGGACGTGCCAAAATCCCCGGCCACCAGACCGGCCAGCCAGCTCGCGTACCGTTCGAGCGGGGGACGGTCCAGGCCCAGCAACGCCTCAGCACGCTGGGCTGCCGCCGGATCCGCGCCAACGCCCTCCCCGATCAGGTTGCGGAACGGCCCGCCGGGGATCGCGTGGAGCAGCCCGAAGAGGGCCAGGGTCACCAGCACCAGCGTCACCGTTGCCTGCGCGAGCCGGCCGAGGATCGTGCGCGCCCGGAGCACCTAGCGGCTCACGAGGAGGCGGTCCACTCGGCGGCGTTCCAGGTGTCCGCGACGCGCACCGAATTCGTGGGCCGGTAGTTCAGGACATCCGACCGGACCAGGTGAATCAGGTCGTGCGAGAAAAGCGGCAGCGCGGGCAGGTCTTCCATGAACAGCCGCTGATGCTCGCGGTAGGCGGCGATCCGCTCGTCTTCGGAGGTGGTGCTGCGCGCCTTCGCCAGCAGGTCGTCGGCCTGGGCGTTGCGCCAGCCGAAGTAGTTCTCGCCGGTCATCCCGTTCGCCTCCGACGGGATCTGGCTTGAGTGCCACAGGGTGTAGCCTCCGGCTGCGTCCATCGGGCTGACCTGCCACACCACCGCGTCGAACTCACGGCGGCTCACGACGCCCGCCCCCTTCTTGCCGAAGACCAGATCGGTGGGCCGGAGCGTGATGGCCGCCTCCACGCCGATCGCCTTCCAGTCACGGGCAATCGCCTGCATGTACAGCTCCCGCTGTCGGTCCTCGGTGCGGCCCCAGAACGCGATCTCGAAGCGCTGCCCGTCCTTCTGAAGTACGCCGTCTGCCCCTGGGGACCAGCCGGCCTCGGCCAGCAGCGCCCGGGCAGCGGCGACGCCGCCAGACGGCGCGGTCAGATCGGCGGCGTAGCCAGGGCTTGCCGCCGTCATCCAGCTGTTGAGGACGCCGACGCGCCCGTGCAGGATCGCCTGATTCATGCCCTGGCGGTCGAGCGCCATCAACAGCGCGCGACGCACCCGCACATCGCGAAGCACCGGGCGGTCGAGGTTCAGCCCGACGATCAGCGTGCTGGTGCTCGGCCGCACGATGACCTTGTGCCGGCCGTCCGCCGCGAACTTCTCCAGCTCCGGCAGCAGATCTGCGCCGGTGTAGCCGAACATCGTGACCTGCTGCTGCCCTGCGCGCGCCTGCGCGAACATGGCGTTGCTGTCCGCCGCGACCTTCATCACCAGGGTCGGCGTTTGCGGCGGACCGGCCCAGTAACGCGGGTTCGCCTCGAAGAGCAGGTACTCGTTCGGGCGCGCCTCCTTCAACCGATACGGGCCAGCGTGGACCGGCTTCTGAGCGTGCTCGCTCTTGAGGAGCTGCGCCGGCGCGGCGCCACTCCACAGATGCTTCGGGTACGGCTCCCCGACGCGCGCGTAGTCGGGATCGAACGCCCCCGCCTTGAACACAAACTCAGCAGTCAGCGAATCTGGCGTCCGAACCTCGTCGACCTTGCCGACCAGCGAGCGGTCGATCAGCGGGAAGTCGGGGTTGCGCTGCAGCTCGAAGGCGAACGCGATATCGGCCGAGGTCAATGGGGCGCCGTCCTGCCAGACCAGTCCATCGCGCAGCCGATAGGTCACCCGGAGCCGCCGGCCAGGCCCCTCACCGTCGAAGCGCGCGCCGCCGTTGGCCAGGGTCGGCACCTCACGTGCGAGACGTGGCACGAGCGCGCCATCGGCATCGGGCATGACCAGCCAGTCGCCGACAAGCGCGTCAACCTTGCTGAGATTGCTCCAGCCGTTCGGGACGCCCCACAGCAGGCTCGGCGGCAGCGAAAGCTGGGTGGCGGTGATGATGCCAGCGCGCTTGCCGCCCGCCGGCGCGGCCTGCTGCGTGGCGGCCCGAGCCGCCGGTTGCATCGTCGATATCGTAGCCGTCGCAGGAGTTGACTGGCCCACCGCCGGCTGACGTGCAGCCGGCGACTGCGACGGTTGCGGGCCACAGCCGACAGCCATGCCGACGCCAGCGCCGGCCACCAGGATCAACCAGCGCCGCCGCCGCAGGCGCACCGAACCATGCACACGCCACCCCCACCCCGTCTCCACACTCCCACCGGGAGTGCAAGTGTACTGACGGTGCATTTGCATGTCAACTCGCACGCGGGAGCCGCGTACTCGCGGGCGTCTCAGCCCCTGGGGCGGCGGCAGCACCGACGGCGCGCGGGCGCACCGTAACGGCGGGGCACACGCCGTACCTCCACTGGCAGACACCACCCGTCGCGGAGGGGAATCGTGCTTGCCAAAGTCTGGACCTGTGCCATCGTCGGGCTAGAAGGGGAGCTTGTGCAGGTGGAGGTAGACATCGCCAGACAGGGCCTGGCGAACTTCACCATCGTCGGATTGGGCGACACCGCCGTGCAGGAGGCCCGCGAGCGCGTCCGCGCGGCCGTCCGCAACAGCGGTCTGACGTTCCCGCCGCGCCGCATCACCGTCAACCTCGCGCCGGCCGAGCTGCGGAAATCCGGGCCGTCCTACGACCTGCCGATAGCCATCGGCGTGCTGCTCGCGTCGGAGCAGGTCACCGTAGACGCATCGTCGGTGGTGTTCCTGGGCGAGCTGTCGCTGGACGGCACACTGCGCCACCTCCAGGGTGTCCTGCCGATGGTCGGGCTGGCGCGCGAACGAGGGATCCGCACGGCGTTCGTGCCGGCCGTGGATGCCGACGAGGCCGCCCTGGTGGACGGCATCGAGGTGATCCCCGTCTCGACGCTGGGCCAGCTGGTCGCGCATCTGCGCGGCGAGGCCACCCTGACAGCCGTGCAGGGCGGCGCTCCCGACGACAAGCCTGATGATTCAGAGCCGCGGGTCGATCTGGCGCACATCAAGGGGCAGGAGCATGCTCGCCGTGCGCTGGAGGTCGCGGCGGCCGGCGGACACAACATCCTGCTGGGAGGGCCGCCCGGAACCGGCAAGACGCTGCTGGCGCGCTCGCTCCCGTCGATTCTCCCGCGTATGACCTTCGAGGAAGCGCTGGAGGTCACCCGCATCTACTCCGTAGCCGGCCGCCTTCACGAGCACGGCTCACTGGTCAGACGACGACCGTTCCGCGCCCCGCACCACACGATCAGCCCGGCCGGGCTGGTTGGTGGCGGCGCAGGCTGGGCCAAGCCCGGCGAGCTTTCGTTGGCCCATCGGGGCGTCCTTTTCCTGGACGAGATGCCGGAGCTGTCCCAGACCGTCCTCGAAGTGATGCGCCAGCCGCTCGAAGACGGCGTGGTCTCCATCGGCCGTTCGCGCGGGACCGTTGTGTTCCCAGCCCGGTTCATGCTCGTCGGCGCGATGAATCCGTGTCCTTGCGGCTACGCTGGGGACATGACGCGCACCTGCACCTGTCAGCACCAGGCGGTCGAGCGGTACCAGAAGCGATTGTCCGGCCCGCTGCTGGACCGCATCGATCTGCACGTCGACGTGCCGCGCGTGGAGTACGAGAAGCTGGCCGCCGACACCACCGCCGAGTCGTCGGCAACCGTCAGGGCACGCGTCGAAGCGGCACGGGCGCGCCAGTGGCAGCGCTTCGCCGGCCTCCGCGTGGCCGCCAACGCCGAGATGGGCATCCGCGAGCTCAAGCTGCACTGCGGGCTTGACGCGGCTGGCGAGGCGCTGCTCAAAGCCGCCGTCCAGCGCCTGGGCCTCTCGGCGCGGGCGTATCACCGCGTCCTGAAGGTCGCCCGGACCGTGGCCGACCTTGCCGATCAGGAGCGCATCGGCCCGGCGCACCTTGCCGAAGCGATCCAGTACCAGCGGCGTTCCGAGCGCTGACGGCGAGAGAGGAGCAGTACAATGCCAGTGGAGGTAAGGCCGTGATCGTGTCGGTTCCGCGTCGGCTGTTCACGGTGGACGAGTACTACCGTATGGCAGCGGCCGGCGTCTTCCAGCCCGGAGAGCGCGTCGAGTTGCTCGACGGCGAGATCGTCCCGATGAACCCGATCGGCTCGCCGCACGCCTGGTGCGTCACCCGACCTACCGAGATCTTTGCGCCGCTGGTTGGCCGGGTGCGGCTGAGGGTGCAGCACCCGATCAGGCTGCATGATCGGTGTGAACCCGAGCCAGATCTGGCGCTGGTGCGCCGGAGTGCGCCGCAGGATCGGCATCCGAGCGCCGCGGACACGCTCCTGATCGTGGAGGCGGCCGACAACTCCCTGCGAAAAGATCGCGGGCGCAAGCGTGCCATCTATGCGCGCGCTCGCATCCCCGAGTCCTGGATCGTCGATCTGAGCGGAGAACGCGTCGAGATCTACCGGCAGCCCACCGCGCGAGGCTACCGCTTGACCAGCCTCGCGCGGCGTGGGGAGATCGTCAGCCCGCTCTGCACGCCCGACCTGGACATGGACGTCTCGGCTATCCTGGGCGACGCAGCCCCGGCCGGTCCGACGGCGGACTGACCGGCAAACGTCTCACCGTCACCAGGCTGACCGGCCCTCTGGAGTGTGCTCATGCAGCGGATCGGCTTCATCATCAAACTCAAGCCCGGCGCGGACCCCGCCGAGTACAGGCGCAGGCATGACGAGATCTGGCCCGAGATGGTCGCAGCCCTCAGCGGGGCCGGCATTCGCAACTACAGCATCTTTCGGGACGGCTCGCGCCTGTTCGCCTACCTTGAGGTCGAGGATCTCGCCGCCATGCAGCGCACGCTGGCCTCGGACCCGGTGAACGCCCGCTGGCAGGCCTACATGAGGGACATGATCGAGATCGACACCGATCCCGAGACCGGCTTCGCGATCCTGCTGCCCGAGATGTTCCACATGGACTGACCGCCGAGCGCGGCCGGCTCGGCCGACGACCGGCGTCCAGGTTGTAGACACTCTACCCGCCCTGCTCCTCGGCCTCGACGCGGCGCAAGGCTTCCAGCCACAGCTCTTTCGGGGCCAGCCTGACGGCATCGACCAGCCCGACCTGCTCCAGCATCGCGGCCAGCATCCCGATGCGCTCGCGCCTCGACCAGAACAGCTTGCCGTCGATCAGCTCCATCTTCTCCGGCAGGAGATCTCCCAGCTCGTGGAAGACGCTCACCGTCCAGCGCGCCCCTTCGAGCCCAATCGGGCGCGGATACGGACGCGGGGCGTCCCAATCCTCTCCGTCGTTCAACAGATCGTCGGCCATCACCATCGCTCCCTGTCGTGTCAGGTTGTCTGCGGAGCGGCAAGCCGTCGCGCCAACCGCGTTCCGAGCCGTCAAGGCGTCTGCTGCATCCGGATATCGTCGAAGGCGCTCACGTTCCAGGGGTTCGCGGCATCCTGATCGAACGCCAGGAACACCGTCACCCGGTCTGACTCGGCTTGCACGGCCAGCGTGATCCGCTGCCAGGCGCTGTGCGTCTCGACCGGTTCCGACCAGATGATGGTTGCCGCCCGCGGATCGGCACCACCCCAGGGATCGACGCCCACTCGGTTGGCGATGGGGGCCGCCCCGTCGCGTCGGGTCAGCGTCGCCGCCTCCACTGTCACCAGTGTACCGGGCGTCGTGCTCACCGTCTGGTACAGCCCGCCATCCTTCGCGCCGCAGTTCACGGCGGTCCCGACGAAGCGCGCACCGGCTGCCGCCTCGATCCCGAAAAACCATGGGCCGGCCTGCGTTCCGTCAACGTCGCCCCAGGCCGTCCAGCCGGAGAGATCGTCGTCGTCAAAGCCCGGGTTGCGCAACGTGGGGCTTGGCTCTGCGGGCAGGCGGATGGCCAGCGGCGTCTGCGTTCCGGCCGCCACCGGCACCCTGGTCATGGTCTCCGGAACGAAGCCGGTCCGTGAGGCGCGGAGGGTGTACTCGCCGGGCCGTGCCAACAGGACGAACGATCCATCGGGCAGCGACGTGGCGAGGTAGCCGCCCGGCTCCGCCACCATGTCTACGCCGCCGACTGGCCGCCCGCGATCGTCCTGCACCGAGCCGGTCACCATCCCCATCCCGAGCAGGAGCCGCCCATACTGCAGGCGCGGCTGCGTGGGCAGGCCGTGCGGCCCGGTCAGGCTGCTCGGATGGACCCAGTCGAACGAGCGCCAGGAGCCGTACCAGCCTGAGAGCTGAAACGGCGTCACGGCCTGCACCTCGGGCCAGCGCGCCCAGTGGGCGAACGCCTCGGCCATGTAGTCGGCCCGCAGCGCATCGCCGATCGGCGGGTACTCGCCGTAGTGGCGGTCGCCAAGCTCGTAGCCGGTCTCGGTCAACACGACCCGCAGCTGGTCACTCTTCACGCCGTGTCGTGCCAGCGTCTCCAACTCCAACTGGTACGCATCGATGGCGTATCGGCTGTTCGGCAAGGCCGTTCCGTCGTGGAGGTTGTTGGCAGGCGGCTGGTTTCGTGGGTACGGATGCGAGGCCCAGGCGTCGAAGCTCTGCGCGAAGGCCGGCTCTGCCGTCAGCGCCGCCGCGATGAATTCGAGATTGTCCAGGCTCCCCTCGGGCGCGAGCGCGGCGTTGAGGACGCGGATGCGCGGATCGCCAAGCGCGCGGATGGCTGCCGCCACATCCACCTGGAAGCGCGCGTACGCTGCCGGATCGACAACCCCGCCCCACATCTCACTGAGGTTCGGCTCGTTGGCAAGCTGGACCGTCAGCGTACGGTCGTCGCGGCGCGGGAGGCCAGCCACGAACCGCGCATAGCCGGCCGCCTCGCGCGTGTACCGGCCACCGTCGCTGTCCGGAGTCGGCGCTCGCCACCCGACATACCCGGTCGCGTTGCACCCGTCGCGGTTGACGTACTGCCCTTGCAGCACCAGGATCGGGTTCAGCCCCCGGGCGTACGCGCCTTCGACGTAGGCCAGCGCGTCAGCACTCGGGCCGGTGGTCTCGGCGCCGATCCCGAGAAACGGCTGCGTCACGTGGCCGCCCACGCCGGCCAGACCGCTCGCCCAGGTCAACTGATCGTCGATGGCCTGGCGGCTGGCCGCGAGGGTGTGGATGCCGCGCACATTGCGCGCGCCTTGCCGCGGCGGCGTCAGTTGGGCCGACGCGCTCCCCGTACCTGAGACCAGCAGCAACACCACCAGCACGAGCATCACAGCGCGCATCGAAACAGTCACTGGACGCCAACCATCCTCCCCGAGCACTATTGATCGTACCGGACAGTCGGCCCGCGCACCTCGCGTTCTGCGATCCGCCCCGCTGGCCCGGTCCAGGCCGACACAGGGCAATCGCATGTTCACTGGTGTACCCGATGCATCATGGAACGGGCGGTCGGGGACTGAAGTCCCCGCCTACAGTCACGCCGTCGCTGCGCGACGGACACCGGGCACGGACAGGGACTGGTGAGACTACAGCGTCGCGCAGCGACTGCAGGATCGTAGGCGGGG
>JADZEM010000054.1 GCA_020850535.1 Chloroflexota bacterium | reverse complement strand
GCCATCGACCGGGCCGAGTCGATCCTGTTCGAGATCAGCCAGCGCCGCACCGATGACGGCTTTCAGCCGCTGTCGATCCTGCTCGGCCAGGCGTACGACCGCCTCGAGTACCTGCACGAGCACCGCGGCCAGATCCTGGGCGTTCCCACCGGACTGTCGCAGCTCGACGCGCTGCTCGGCGGCCTGCAGCCCTCGGACCTGGTGATCCTGGCCGCCCGTCCATCGGTCGGCAAGACGTCGATGGCGCTCAACATCGCGCAACACGCGGCAGTGCGCGAGGGCAAGAAGGTCGCCCTGTTCAGCCTGGAGATGAGCGAGGAGCAGCTTGCCCTGCGCCTGCTCAGCGCCGAGACCGGCATCAATCCCCGGCCGCTGCAGACCGGGTTCGTGGACGAGACCGACTGGAGCAAGATCGCCACGGTCATGAACGACATGGCGTCGGCCCCGATGTGGATAGATGACTCGCCGGTCCTTTCGGTGATGGAGCTGCGCACCAAGGCGCGGCGCCTGGAGGCGGAGCAGCACGGCCTGGACCTGGTGATCGTGGACTACCTGCAGTTGATGCAGGCCTCCACGCCGAACAGGGACAACAACCGCGTGCAGGAGGTCAGCGAGATCAGCCGCGGCCTCAAGCAGCTGGCGCGTGAACTCAAGGTGCCGGTGCTGGCCCTGTCACAGTTGTCGCGTGGCGTCGAGCAGCGTGGCTCGGCGGAGCCGCGCCTGAGCGACCTGCGCGAGTCGGGCAGCATCGAGCAGGACGCCGACGTCGTCATCTTCCTGTACCGCGACGCCGAGCAGAATCCCGATGCGGACGTAGAGCTGGTCAAGGCCAAGGTGGCCAAGCACCGCAACGGGCCGATCGGCGAGGTCCCGCTCCAGTTCCGCAAGTCGAACACCCGCTTCTACACCGTCGCCGCGCGCGAGGAGATCGCCGCCTACTGACGTGGATCGTTCGGCTCCTGCGCCCAGTGACCTTCGGCCCTTGGGAGAGGGTTCACTGGTGGCCAGCATCCAACGCATGATCGGGGTTCGGTTGTCGATTGACTGGGAATCGTCGCGGCGAGCTGGCGCCATTGCCCTGGCCATCCTGGTGCTGTTGAGCTCATCGACGAAGCTGGGTCAGCCGCCGCCGATTCGAGCGGCCGCCGTTCCGGCGCTCGCGACGTCAGCGATGGAGGGTGCCCCCACCGTTGCCGACGTGGTCGTGTATGGGGCGACGCCTGCCGGCGTGGTGGCCGCGGTCACCGCCGCGCGTGCCGGCGCCGACGTGATCCTCCTCGAGCCCACCCGGCGCCTCGGGGGCATGATGAGCGCCGGCCTGAGCTGGACCGACAGGGGCATCACCTCGGTCATCGGGGGAGTGGCGCGCGAGGTGTTCGATCGTATCGAGGCGGCCGAGGGGTCGTCATGGGGCAGATACGCATTCCAGCCCCACACGGCCGAGGCCGTCTTCGAGGCCATGGTGACCAGCACGGGGGTGAGAGTCCTGCGTCAGCAACAACTGGCCGAGGCACCCGACGCGGTGACCAGGGTGGCCGGGCGCATCGCGGGCATCCGTATGACATCGGGACAGGTGTTCGCAGCCGACGTCTTCGTTGATGCCAGCTACGAGGGTGACCTGCTGGCGCGGGCGGGGATCCCCTCCCGGATCGGTCGAGAGGGGACGGCCGAGTTCAACGAGCCGCTGGCCGGCGTGCGCTGGCCCGTCAGGGTCGTCCGGGTACCCCCTGGCATGGACACCGGGTTCCCGCTTGCGGAGCCCGGGCCGCTGGGCAGCGCCGACGACAGGATACAGGCATCCAACTACCGGCCGTGCGTGACCGCTGATCCGACCAACCAGGTCCTGTTTCCCCGTCCCGCCGACTACGACCCGGCGCGCTACGACTTCGTGGCGTACTACCTGAATGAGCGCGTCACACGGGGCGAGACCCCTTCGCTGGATTGGGTGCTGCACATGGATCGCCTGGCCGGCAACAAGTGGGATCTGAACGCGCATGGTGGGATCTCCTTCGGACTGCCCGGGGCCAACTGGGCGTATCCGTCGGCGACTCTTGCTCAGCGCGCGGTGATGGATCGCGAGCACCGCTCCTACCAGCAGGGGTTCCTCTATTTCCTGACGCACGATCCTCGCGTTCCGGGTCCCATGCGTACCGGACTGGGTCGCTACGGCCTGTGCGCCGACGAGTTCATCGAGACCGGCAACTGGCCGCCGCAACTGTATGTGCGCGAGGGTCGGCGCATGGTCGGCCGGGCCATCGCCAACCAGCAAGACCGCGAGATGCTCATCAGCAAGCCCGACACCATCGGCCTTGCGTCCTATCCGTTGGACAGCCATTGGGTGTCGCGCTGGATCGATTCCGGAGGCTGGCTGATGGACGAGGGATCCTTCGGCCCGCAGAAGTCCCGGCGCTGGTCCATCCCGTACCGGATCCTGACCCCGCGGCGCGCCGATGCGTTGAACCTGCTGGTCCCGGTGGCGGTCTCCGCCACCCACGTCGCCTACTCGTCACTGCGGGTGGAGCCCCAGTTCATGATCATGGGCCAGGCCGCAGGCGCCGCGGCGGCGATCGCCGCTCGCCTTGGTCTCGCGGTCCAGGACGTGCCGATCTCGCTGCTGCAGGCGAACCTGGCCGCGGCCGGGGCCGTGCTGGATGACCCGGGTGACATCGCGGCCTCACCCTTCTACGCGGAGATCGCATGGGCTTACTACGGGGGCATCACCGCCGGCTGCGGCCCGGGGCGCTTCTGTCCAGCCGTTGCCCTGCCGCGTGACCAGATGGCCAGCCTGCTGTCACGTGCGCGAGGCCTGGCGGCCCCCGGGATTGACTACTTCACCGACGACGAAGGGAATCCGCACGAGGCCGACATCAACCGGGTGGCGTCAGCCGGGATCACGTTCGGCTGCGGGTCTGATCGCTACTGTCCTGATCGAACTGTCAGCAGGGCCGAGATGGCCAGCTTCATGGTCCGCGCCTTCGGGTTGGCTCCCGTCACCACCGATGTCTTTGACGACGACGACGGGTCGATCCATGAGGTCGATATCAACGCCCTGGCGGAAGCGGGCATCACCAGCGGTTGCAGCCCGACCGCCTTCTGCCCGACGAAATCGGTGACGAGGGAGCAGGTGCTGGCCTTCCTCTACAGGGCAGTGCATGGCCAACCGGCCAGGGGCGACGGGGCGATCACCCACGGGCCGGGCATCGCCCGGCCGCCGAGACCATTCTGACCGCGGGGGGCCTTGTGGGCGGGTGTAAACTCGCTCGCTAGTAACTTCCGTCCCACGTCCAGTCAGGGCCGGTCGTTCGAACAGGAGGCTCAGGGAAGGGTGTACGCCGACAAGACCATCCGTTGTCGCGATTGCGGGATGGACTTCGTCTTCTCCGCCGGCGAGCAGGAGTTCTACGCCAGCAAGGGCCTGATGAACGAGCCCCAGCGCTGCCAGAGCTGCCGGGCCGTCGCCAAGCAGAACCGCGCGCTCGGCCTCGGGGGCGGCGGCGGGGGTGGGGGCCAGCGCGAGATGCACGCGGCGGTGTGCGCCGAGTGTGGCGGGCAGGCGCTCGTGCCGTTCCTGCCGCGCAACGATCGCCCGGTCTACTGCTCGAACTGCTTCGATAAGGTGCGCGCCAGGACCTGAGCGCTCACCCGACCACCCGGGTCGACAGCCGCGCCGCCTCCTGCAGGCGGCGCGCTTGGTTAGGATGGCGTCTGCAGCCAGCTCGAGGTCAGCCCCGAATCATGTCCGTCATCGCCGTGGTCGGCGCCCAGTGGGGCGACGAGGGCAAGGGCCGAGTGGTCGACTACCTGGCGTCCGACGCCGACCTCGTCATCCGCTACGGGGGCGGCAACAACGCCGGGCACACCGTCGTCAACCCGCACGGCCACTTCAAGTTGCACCTGATTCCCTCGGGCATCTTCTACCCGGCCACCCGCAACCTGCTCGGCAACGGGGTCGTCATCCACCCGGCCGCGCTGGTCAACGAGCTCGACGCACTGGCGGCGGCCGGATTCGACGGCGCCAACCTGCTGATCAGCGACCGTGCCCACCTGGTGATGCCGTACCACGTGCTGCTCGACCAGCTCGACGAGCACGAGCGCGGCGAGGCGCGGCTGGGAACGACGTCGCGCGGCATCGGCCCTGCCTACGTGGACAAGTTCGCGCGGCGCGGCATCCGCATTGTGGACCTGGCCGACCCGGCGAGCTTCCGGAGACGCCTCGACGCGACGCTCGAGCGGGTGCGCCGCATCGTGGCCGGCTACGACGCGCCCGACATGGCGGCCCAGGTCGCCGCGGCGACCGACGCCGCTGGCATCGCCGATGAGTACCTGTCGGCCGGCGCGCGCCTGGCACCGCACGTCGTCGATGGGGCCGCGGCGGTGGACGAGGCGCTCGAGAGCGGTGCCCGCATCCTGCTCGAGGGCCAACTCGGCACCATGCGCGACATCGACTGGGGCGTCTACCCCTACGTCACCAGTTCGTCACCCATCCCCGGCGGCGCGAGCCTCGGGGCCGGCCTGCCAGCGGTGCGCATCGACCGGGTCCTGGGCGTCGCCAAGGCCTACACCACCGCGGTCGGCGCGGGGCCGTTGCCGTCCGAGTTGGACGATGCCGCTGGAGAGCGGCTGCGCGAGCGCGGCGCCGAGTACGGCACCTCCACCGGCCGGCCACGGCGCTGTGGCTGGTACGACGCGGTGGCCGTCGCCTTCAGCGTGCGGCGCGCCGGCTACTCGAGCATCGCGCTCACCAAGCTCGACGTCCTCGACGGCTTCGAGCGCATCAGGATCGCCACGGCCTACCGCGACCCGGCCGATGGACGGACGTGGACGACGATCCCGGCATCTGCATCGGTCTACGAACGGCTCGAGCCGGTGTACGAGGAGCTGCCCGGATGGATGGCCGATACGACCGCCTGCCGGACCTGGGCCGAACTGCCGTCGCGGGCGCGAGGGTACGTCGAGCGCCTCGAGACGCTGGCCGGCGTGCCCATCTCGCACGTGTCGGTCGGCCCGGAGCGCGACCAGATGATCATTCGTGGCGACTCGGCGGGAACGCCCCGATGAAGTTGGGCGTGATCGTGCCGCAGGGCTGGACCGGCGAGTACGACGGCTGGGACCCGGAGCGCGCGTGGGCGCGGACGGTCAAGGTCGCGCGCCAGGCGGAAGCCATCGGGGCCGAGTCGATCTGGCTGTTCGACCATTTTCACACCGTGCCCCGGCCCACCGACGAGATCACCTTCGAGTCGTTCACCGCGTTGACCGCCCTGGCGGTCCTGACCGAACGCGTGCGGCTGGGCCAGGTCGTCATCTGCAACGGTTTCCGCAACCCGGCGCTGACGGCCAAGATGGCATCCACCCTCGACGTCATAAGCGGCGGCCGCTACGAGCTCGGCATCGGCGCCGGCTGGAAGCGCGAGGAGTGGAAGGCCTACGGCTACGGCTTCCCCGAGACGCCGGAGCGTCTCGCCATGCTGCACGACGCGCTCGAGGTGATCGGGCGCATGCTGGAGGGCGACCCGACCGTCCACGCCACCTACGAGGGCACCCATCACTCGGCGAGTGGCGCGCGCAACGTGCCAAAGCCGGTGCAGCCGACCGGCATGCCGATCATGGTCGGTGGCAATGGGCCCAAGGTCACCTGGCGCCTGGCCGCGCGCTACGCCGACGAGCTGAACCTCGATGGCCTGTCGCCGGACGAGGTGCGCGACGCGCTGCCCACCATTCGAGCCCGTTGCGAGGAGATCGGGCGCGACCCGGCATCGCTGGCAGTATCGGTCCATGCCTGGTGGGGCGAGCCGGCGTGGCACACGCCGGGACAGGGCAGGGTCGAGCTGCTGCGCGCCTACGCCGAGTTGGGAGTCAGCCGCGTCATGGGCCTGCTGCAGGCATCGGCAACGAGCGACGAGGCGCTGGCGGCGCTGTCGGCCGACGCGCGGGCGGCCGGCCTGGAGCTGGCATAGGGACCATCGGTCCATTGGGCGTGGTTGACCGGGCGGGCTAGACTGGCCGTCCGTTGACAGAACGCACGGGAGCCAGCGTGGCAGGACCCTTCAGCCAGACCGTCATCGCCGTCGTCTGGGACTTCGACAAGACGCTCATCCCCGGCAACATGCAGACGCCGCTGTTCGCGCGCTACGGCGTGGACGAGCGGGCCTTCTGGGCCGAGGTCGATGGGCTGCACGCGTTCTACCTCGACCACGGCGCGCGTCGGGTGGCCGACGACGCCCTGTACCTCAACCACATCCTGGAGTACGTCCGCGCCGGCACCTTCAAGGGCCTCTCGAACCGGATCCTGCACGAGCTCGGCTCCGAGCTGACGTTCCACCCGGGAATGCCCGAGTTCCTGGCCACGCTGCGCGCCTCGGTCGAGGAAGACCCGACGTTCGAGCG
>JADZEM010000053.1 GCA_020850535.1 Chloroflexota bacterium | reverse complement strand
TGCTGGAGTGGCTTGCCATGACCCAGGCGCGCAACGCCGCCGCCACACGATCTCACGCCCGCAGACGGCAGCGTAATCTCCTCGCACTCACCCTTACTTCACCATAATGCACGTCGTTGTAGTACTACTGCCTACTGCCTACTGCCTACTGCCTACTGCCTACTGCCTACTGCCTACCAGGAGGATCCCATGCAGTCGGTCCGCGCCAACCTTGGCGGGCCTGCTGGCGGCGGGAGCGTCGTTGCGAACTCCGCATCCGGCGGTCCGCTGGCGGCCCTGTCCGCCGCGCTCGACCGAGAATCGACCCTCGGCTACGTGCTGGTCGCTCCGGTCATCATCATCCTGGTCGGGCTGGTCGCGTACCCGCTGCTGTATGCCGTCCAGCTCAGCTTCATGGACAAGACCATCGGCGCGGACGGCAAGTTCGTCGGCCTGCAAACCATCGTGGGCCTTTGGGACAGCAACCTCTACCGCCAGACGCTCCGAAACACGATCGTTTTCACGGCGGCTGCCACCGTGATGAAGGTGGTCATCGGCTTCGGCGTGGCGCTGCTGATCAACGAGCAGTTCCCCGGCCGCAAGCTGGTGCGAGCGGCCATCCTGCTGCCGTGGATCGTGCCGACGGTCCTCTCGGGCATGGCCTGGCAGTGGATGTTCACCCCGAACTTCAGCGTCATCAACTGGATCCTGGTCAACAGTGGCCTGATGCGGACCGGCCTGCCCTGGCTCACGAACCCCGATCTGGCGCTCTTCTGCGTGGCGCTGATCAACGCCTGGCGCGCCATCCCGTTCTTCGGCATCACGCTGCTGGCGGGTCTTCAGACCATTCCCGCCGAGTTGTACGAGGCGAGTGCCATCGACGGGGCCGGCCGCTGGCAGCGGTTCCGCTTCGTGACGTTCCCCTTGATCCTCCCGATTCTCACCATCACCCTGGTGCTGTCCATCATCTGGACCTTCTCCGACTTCCAGGCGGTCTACGCCCTGACGCGCGGCGGGCCGGTCAACAGCACCCACGTGCTGGCGACGCTCAGCTTCCAGGTCGGCATGCAGGGCGGCAAGATCAGCGAAGGCGTGGCGATCTCCCTGACGATGCTGCCGTTGCTGTTGCTGCTGGTCGTCTTTCAGCTTCGACAGCTACGAAGGAGTGGCGGCGCATGAGCACCGTAGCCAGTTCCGTCCCCGGTCACGGCGCCGGCCGCATGGCGGGCACGCGCATCGTCGACCGCCTCGTGGCGCTGTACCTGCCGCTGCTGCTGGTGCTGGTCTTCCTGCTTGCGCCGTTCTACTGGATGCTGATCACGGCGATGAAGCCGAACTCCGAGCTGTACAACGGCGCGATCAGCCCGTTGCTGGTGTTCGAGCCGACGACGGAGCACTTCGAGTACCTCTGGTTCAAGACGGACTTCATCGTCTGGGCCTGGAACACGATGTTCGTGTCGATTGCCTCCACCGTCATCTCGATCTTCTTCGGGGTGCCGGCCGGCTACGCCCTGGCGCGGCTCCGCTTCCGGGGCGCGGACACCATCAGCCTCGGCGTCTTCACGACCTACCTCGTGCCGACCACCCTGCTCTTCATCCCGATGGTCCAGGTGATGAAGGTGCTCAACCTGCTCGACACCATCGTCGGGCTGGTGGTGGTCTACCCGACCTTCCTGCTGCCGTTCACGACCTGGCTGATGTCGGGCTACTTCAAGACGATCCCCGGTGAGCTGGAGGAGTGCGCCCGCATCGACGGGGCCAGCCGCATCATGGCGATGATCCGCATCGCCTTCCCGCTGGCCGCGCCGGGGATCGTGTCGGCGGGGATCTTCTGTTTCACGCTCTCCTGGAACGAGTTCATCTACGCGCTGACGTTGATTACGTCGAGCCAGGAGCGGACCATCCCGACGGGTGTGCTGGTACAGCTCACCCGCGCCGACTTCTACTTCTGGGGACCGCTGATGGCGGGCGCGCTGTGCGGCTCGATCCCGGTCGCGTTGATCTACTCGTTCTTCGTGGATCAGTACGCGGCCGGCCTGACGGCGGGCGCGGTCAAGGGATAGCCGCTCCGTTGCGCCCGGCCAGGGGGCGTCGTACACTCTGTCGACATCTGACAATGACGTGCGGACGCGCCTGTTCGGGCGCTCCGTCAGTCATCCTTCCAAGGACGGTATGCCGATGGTCGACACTCCCGCCCGCTCCGACGTGATGAATCTCGTGCTCGACTTCATGCAGATGGAGGAGTTCGCCAAAGACCCCTTCGTCATTCAGGAGGCGAGCGGTATTCGCTTACGCTCCACGGACGGCCGCGAGTACATCGACGGGCTGGCCGGCGTCTTCACCGTCAGTCTGGGGCACGGCAACCAGCGGATCATCGACGCCGTCACCGAGCAACTCAAATCGATTGCGTTCGCGCCGCCGCTGCACGGCACCAACCCGCAGGCCATCGAGCTGGCAAAGGAGCTGATCGAGTTCGCGCCGCCGGGAGTCAGCGCCGTCAAGTTCGTCTCGGGTGGCTCCGAGGCCACCGAGGCCGCGATGAAGCTGGCCCGCCAGTACCACGTCAACCGTGGGAACGCCCGCAAGTACAAGATCGTCGCCAAGTACGGCGCCTACCACGGCGCGACGATGGGCGCGCTCTCGGCCGGCGGCGGCTGGGAGCGCAAGTCGGTCTTCGAGCCGCTGCTCGGCCACATGCTCCACGTCCACCCGCCGTACTGCTTCCGCTGCCCGTACGGCTACCCCGGACCGGAGAACTGCGGCACCGTCTGCGCGGACATCGTCGAACGGACGATCCTCGCCGAGGATCCCGAGACGGTGGCTGCCATCATCATGGAGCCGATCTCGATCTCGTCGGCCGGCTTCGTCGTACCGCCGCCGTCCTTCTTCAAGATGCTCCGCGAGTACTGCGACCGCTACGACATCCTGCTGATCTTCGACGAGATCATCACCGGCTTCGGTCGGCTGGGAACCAACTTCGGGGCCGACTACTACGGCGTGGTGCCGGACCTGATCGCCTGCGGCAAGGGGATGTCCAGTGGCTACGCGCCGCTGGCCGCCGTGCTGATTCAGGAGAAGGTCAACCGCGAGTTCCTGGGCAAGCTTGAGGACCGCGTCGAGTTTCACCACGGCCACACGTTCGGCGGCAACCCGGTCGCCTGTGCGGCCGGACTGGCGGCGATCCGCCAGATCAAGGAAGAGAACCTCGTGGAGCACGCCCGCCAGATGGGCCTGCGGATGCGCGAGCGTCTGGAGGCGATGCGCGCCACCTACCCGATGATCGGCGAGGTGCGCGGGGCCGGCCTGCTCCAGGGCGTCGAGATCGTGGCGGACCGTGACACGCGCCGCCCGTACACTCCGGATGTGAAGCCGGGGAAGATGATCGAGCGTGCGGCCCGCGAGCGCGGTCTGATCTTCCGCACGGCGACCGACTACGTGGCGTTCTCGCCGCCGCTGGTCTCGACGCCCGCCGACATCGACGAGATGTGCGACATCCTCGACCAGTCGCTAGCCGAGGTCGCGGAACTGCTGCCCAGGCAGTAGACGGCCACTCCGCGGAGCAAGATCCAGCACGGGTTGGGCATCGGCGATGCCCAACCCGTTTTCGTGCCGTTCGCAGCGCCACCGCGCACGGATTCGCTTCTCCTGTCAGGGTAGCGTCAGATTTCCGTTCGCACGGGCAAGAGCCATCACGCCACTTGCGGGGCCATCGTTCGGACTCTTCAGAGCACGATTGCGAGCGGCCGATTCGGTGGCGGTCGATCAGCCTCCCAATGCGCGTCTCGGGCCGACGATTCGGCGGTCGGCCCAGGTCTCTGCTGTGGGGAACGCGCTGAGACATATGTCCCAGCGCGCTCCCACGCTGGTCGATCGCTTTTCGCTGGGAGTATTCGATATGCGCCTGCTCGCCAATCGTGGCATCCGCACCAAACTCTCGCTGATGGTCGCGGCCCCGCTGCTCGGATTCATCGGCCTGTTGATCGTAGCCCTGGTCGCGCGCGTCCAGCTTGTGCAGGAGATGCGATCTGTCCAGCAGGTCGCGCAGTTCGCGGTCAGTGTGAGTCCCGTCGTCCACGAGCTGCAGCGCGAGCGTGGCATGACCAGCGGCTTCCTGGGCAGCAAGGGCGCCAACTTCCGCGCCGAGCTGGCCGCGCAGCGCGCGACCGTCGATCAGCGCATCGGGGAGTTCCGAAGCGCGCCCGCCATCACCGCCATCGCCAAGAGCAACCAGCGCTTTGACGAGGGGCTTCGCCAGTCGCTGACGCAGATCGATGGCCTCAAGGCCCACCGAGCCGCCGTGGACGGCATGAACATCCCGGCGGGCGATGCGCTGAACTACTACACCAACCTGATCGAGCAGATGCTGGCGACGCTCTCGAACGGCGCGGAGGGCATCACCGAACCGGAGATCGCTCAGCAATTGCTGGCGTTCACCAGTTTCATGCGGGCCAAGGAGCAGGCCGGCATCGAGCGCGCCACCCTCAACAACGCCTTCGCGGCGGATCGCTTTCTGGACGGATTCCTCGAGCGCGCCGTGGCGGTCTCGACCAGCCACAACCTCTACCTGAAGCTCTACCAGACCTATGCCACGCCGGCGCACCGCCAGTTGCTGGCGGCGAAGGTCGTCGGTCCGGACGTGGACGAAGTCGCGAAGCTGCGGACGCAGGCGATGTCGCGGGCGTTCGAGCCGTCGTTGGGGGGCGTCGATCCGCAGCGCTGGTTTGCTGCCAGCACGGCCCGCATCGACCTGTTCAAGGTGGTTGAAGACGGACTGGCGACCGACCTCCTGAACCACGCCGCGAGCCTCGAGCGCGACGCCTTGTCGAGCCTGGTGCAGTTGGCGGTGATCGGGCTCGTGCTGCTGGCCGTCACCCTGGCGTTCGTCCACACTATTGGCTCCAATGTCCGCAACGCCGTCCACGACGTGCAGAGGCAGCTCACCGAGCTGGCCGACCAGAGTGCGAGCTGGCTGGCCGGGGCGCTCCACCGGCTCGCCACGGGTGACCTGACCGAGCGGGACCAGCCGACCCTGGCGCGGCTGGCGGCCACATCGCGCGACGAGCTGGGCCAGATGGCGGCCACGGCGAACAGCCTGCACGACCGCATGTCCGAGACGATGGAGAGCTTCGAGCAGGCCCGCCACGACCTGACCGGCATCATCGCCGAGATCCGCCGCACGGCAGAAGAGGTGGCGACGGCCAGCCACCACCTGGGCGACGCATCCGAGCAGTCCAGCCACGCGATCCATCAAGTCGCCGTGGCCATGCAGAACATCGCCGAGGGCAGCGTCGAGACGAGCCGCTCCACCCAGACGGCCAGCGCCGCCCTCAACGGACTGTCGGACACCGTCGAGAGCGTGAACGACGCCACCTCGGCCCAGGCGCAGGCGATCCATACGGTGACTGCGGCCACCGTGCAGATCGCCGAGCATGCCCACCGCGTGGGCGACATGGCCCACAGCATCAGCGAGGACAGCCAGCAGACGGTGGTGTCCCTGGGCCACGGCGGCGAGGCCGTCCGCGAGATCGCGCAGGCGATGGCGAACATCCGTGCCGTACACGATCAGACGGCTCACCACGTCGAGCTGCTCGGGCAGCTCGGCGAGCGCATCGAGACGGTTGTGGAGACCATTGAAGACATCGCCGAGCAGACCAATCTCCTCGCCCTGAACGCCGCCATCGAAGCGGCCCGCGCGGGCGAGCAAGGACGCGGTTTCGCCATCGTCGCGGACGAGGTCCGCAAGCTGGCCGAGCGGTCGCGCCGCGAGACGCAGGCCATCGGTACGTTCGTCCACGAGATCCAGCAAGGCACGCGGCAGGCCGTCCAGGCGATGGCCTCCGGCGAGGGGACCATCGACGCCGGCGTCGAGCGCGTCGATCAGGCGCGGCTGGCCTTCTCACAGATCGAGCGGGTAGTTGCCTCAAGCTCGTCGCACATCGCCGACATCTCGTCGGCCGCCGAGGCGCTGGACGCCAGCTCACGGTCCGCGGCTGAAGCGATTGTGCGGGTCAACGACGGCGCTGAGGCCTGCCTCTCAGCGGCCAACCTGATGGTCGGCCAGAGCCACGAGGTCAATGCGTCGGTGGAGTCCATCGCGGCCGTCTCGGAGGAGAGCAGCGCGGCGGCCGAGGAAGTCTCGGCGACCGCCGAAGAGATGGCGACGCAGATTCAAGTCGGCAGCATGCAGTCCCAGAAGCTCGCGGAGTCAGCCGCCGAGCTGCGGGAGCTGGTGGCCGGCTTCCGGCTCGACGGCCACCAGAGCGCCGCGGCGACCTCTGAGCGACGCCCGGTGCGCCGGTCGGCGTAGGAAAGGCCCTCACTCCCCAGATCCTGGAAGGCCCTCACCCCCGGGTGAGGGCCTCCGTCTCAGCGTCAGGCCAGAATCTGGCTGGGGTGGGCCTCCGCGATGGCCAGCAGATCGTCTTCGAGCGACGCGCCGGCCGGCGACTCGACGATCCGTCCCAGCTCCTTGCCGCCGGCGGCGGCCCGCACGATGAACGTCGGGATGCGCTCGATCGCCAGTCGCTCACGCGTCGCCCGGTCGTCGCCCAGCAGCTCGACAGTCCAGCCGTGCAGCCGCTCGGCGATCGCGGCGAAGCGCGGAACCTCGCGCTTGCAGTCCTTGCACCAGGACGCCCCGACGATCTCGACGTGGGCGCTCGGGAGCAGCTCAGCAATACGGCGCAGGGTGAAGTGATTCGGGCGGTACCGCTCGTACTCGTGGACGGCGCCCAGCTCCTCGCGAGCATAGGTCACCAGCTTCGCGAAGTCCTTCATGATCGGTCCTCTCGGGGAGATCGGTCGGCTGGATCGGCCCAGCGCGCCGCTCCTGGATGTTCTACCCGGTCCAACGTTCGGGCCGGACGGCATATTCCGAACCGGGAATCTGTCGGCAAGATGATTCCTGAGCGCCCGTGTGGCATGGCATGATCGAACAAGAGCGGCCACTTGCCGAGCCGAATTCAGGCCGCGCGCACGAGGACAGCCGATGGACGACTTGCCGCCAATACTGGTGGATCTGCCCGAGCAGCTTGTAGGTGAGCGCGTGATCGTGCGTCCGTGGACGGACGCCGACAGCCGCATGCTCTGGGACGCCATCGACAACTCGCGGGACCACCTCGGGCCGTGGATGCCCTGGGTCGATGCCTACCGCAACCCTGATGATGCCATCGACTACACGCGCCGCGCACACGCTCGCTGGTTGCTGCGCGAAGACCTGGCGATGGCGATTGTGGATCGCAAGACGCGGCACGTCGTCGGGGGCAGCGGCATTCACCGCCTGAACTGGCCGTTCCGACTGTTCGAGATCGGCTACTGGGTGCGACAGGACGCTGAGGGCAACGGATACGTCCGCGAGACCGTTCAGTTGCTGACCCGCTTCGCCTTCGACGAGCTGGACGCGAACCGGGTCGAGATCAGGATGGACACCCGCAACACCCGCAGCCGTCGGGTGGCCGAACGCCTCGGCTTCGTGCTCGAAGGGACGCTGCGGCGGGCGCTGCCGGCCCCGGACGGCGAGCCGGCCGATCTCCACGTCTTCGCACTGCTGCCCGAGGAGTACGCCTCACTGGAATGGGCAACGCCGCCAGCCTGAGCGGCACGTCCTCCGCTACGGTGTCGTCGGGGCGGCCGGCTGCGCCTCGGCGACGGGCGTCGGCGCGAGGATGGGCGTCGGAGAGGGGATCGGCGTGGGGGCAGCGCGGATCGCGATCGTTGCGCGGGCCGGCTCGACCCGCTCCAGCGTGAAGCCCTGCGGCACAGCCACGCGTGGCTCAAGCTCGTGTCGTCCTACCCCCAGGCCGTTCAGCTCCAGGGCGACCCGGAAATCGCGTGGCGTCAACTGCTGAAGCGTCGGGGCCGGACCATTGATCGTCACATCGATGGGCGGGATGTCGCCAGCGATCTCGAGCCCTGCGCCCAACCCCTGAATGCTCGGGACCACGCGCAGCGTCTGTGAGACCGTCAGCGAGGTCACGCGGATCGTCAGGGAGACCGGCTGTGGCTGCAAGAGCGTCAGGCCGGTCGGCGGGACCACCTGAACGCGGCGCACGACGCTGTTCGACAGGTTCGAGACGTCGACCGGCTCGGTATCCACGAAACTGACGTTGGCGAGCGCCGCCGGGGACCCGACCACCGTGACCGTCGACGGCTCGACCTCGATGGGCTGGAGCAGGTAGCCGGCCGCCACCCGGCCCCGCACCACCGGCCGCACGCCGACTTCCTTGTAGCCCACCTGCTGCGCCACCGGCACCTCGACGTTGACCGTCGAGGGGTTCACCCGGACGGCGCGCACCTCCGCGCCGCGCGCGTCGAGCGGGCGCGGCGCGTAGGTTGCGTTCAGGCTGACCGTCAGGCCGTCCAGACGGATATCGACCAACACCGCGTCAACCCGCTGCACCGCGCTGGACGCTCCGGATACCGTCACGTTCTCGGGGGCGATGCGCGGCGTTGAGTAGGCGTAGCCAAACGGCACGTTGCCGAGGATGTTGAGCCGGACCGGCATGATCCGCTCGGTGACCTCCTCGACGACGACGTTGACCAGCGGCGGGACCGGATCGACTTGCCGCACACGGGGCTCGAGGGCCTCGACACGGACCGGGATCTCGTTGACCCCGGGGCTGGCGTTCGAGGCGTCGGCGGTCGCACGGAAGCTGCCGGGCCGCAACAGGCTCCACGACTCGTTCGGCATACGGACGCGGACCTGGATCTGTGGCTGCTCACTGACGACGACCAGCCCACTCGGCGCGCTGACCACCTCGACGGGGATCGCCAGCGCCGGGATGTCCGTCCGCTCGGGGTTCTGTTCGTTCTGCACGACGATCCACAGCGCACAGGCCAGCCCGAGCGCGATCAGCGCCCGACCAACGTCGAGCCGCAGCCGCAACCGCGAGGCCGGGGACGCGCTGGCAGTCGCCAATGGCTAGACCTTCACGCGGGGATCGTCGACCGGTGGGCCGCCACGGCCTTGCGGCCCGTCAACCTTTGGGTCGTGGGACGATGGCCCGTTCGAAGATGGGCCGTTGCGACCGCGCTGCCAGGGCAACTGGTCGCCGCCGGGCGGTCGGTAGAGGATGCCCAGCACCTTCCGGAGCTTCTCCTCGTCCAGGTTGCTCACGAGATGGCCGTTGTTGGCGATGGAGATACGGCCCGTCTCCTCCGACACGACCACCGCCAGCGCGTCCGACACCTCCGAGATGCCGATAGCCGCCCGGTGGCGCGTCCCGTAGTGGATCGGGCTGGCATGCACCTCGGCCAGTGGCAGGACACAGCCGGCCGCGCCCAGCCGCTCGCCCTGCACGATGACGGCGCCATCGTGGAGCGGCGAGTTCGGGAAGAAGACGTTCAGCATCAACTCGACGGAGAGCGTGCCATCAATCGGCACGCCGGTATTGACGTACTCGCCGAGGCGGGTGTCGCGCTCCAGCACGATCAGCGCGCCCCAGCGACGCTCGGAGAGCCGGCGCGCCGCGATGGACACCACGTCGATGACGTGGGCCGAGACGGTGAGCGTCGGCGAGTGCGGCAGCAGTCCGCCGGCCCGCCCAAGCTGTTCGAGCGCCCGCCTCAGCTCGGGTTGGAAGAGGATCGGGATCACGACGATCAGGGCCGGGATGCTGTTCCTGAGCAGCCAGTTCAGCATCGTCAGATTCAGCGCCCAGGCCAGGATGGTGACGACGATCAGCAAGGTGACGATGCCGCGCACCACCATGTTCGCGGTGGTGCCCTGGATCAGCGTCAGCAGCCAGTAGACGATCAGGCCGACGACAAGGATATCGACGACGCTGCGCCACTCCAGCAGCGCAACGGCTGTGACGACGGCATCGAGGAGTCCCTGCACCGCGAGCTACTCCTCAGCGCCCGGCGGCGCGCCAAGCAGCTCAACCAGCAGCGCCTTCTGCGCGTGCAGCCGGTTCTCTGCCTGATCGTAGACCAGTGAGGCCGGACCATCGATGACCGCGTCGGTGATCTCGTCGCCGCGATGGGCCGGCAGGCAGTGGAGCACCTTCGTGTTCGGGCCAGCGGCGCGGAGCAGGTCGTCGTTGACCTGGTACTCTCGGAAGATGGGGCGGCGCTCGGCGGCCTCCTCTTCCTGGCCCATGCTGTACCAGGTGTCGGTGTAGATGACGTCCGCGCCTCGGACGGCGGCGTACGGGTCGTCCATCACCGAGATCTCGGTGCCATCCTCTTCGGCCAGGGCCTCGGCCTGTCGCGTGACCTCCGCGGACGGCCGGTAGACCGGCGGCGTCGCGATCCGCACGTTGACGCCGAACTGCGGCGCGGCCAGCATCAGCGAGTGTGTGACGTTGTTCCCGTCGCCAACGTAGGCGAGCGTCAGCCCCTGGAGTTTGCCGAACGTCTCGGCCATCGTCTGGAGATCGGCCAACGCCTGGCACGGATGCTCCAGATCGGAGAGCGCATTCACGACTGGGATCGTCGCGTTCTCGGCAAGCGCCACGATGTCGTCGTGCTTGTACGTCCGAGCGACGATTGTCTGCACCATCCTCGACAATACGCGCGCGACGTCGGCCGGGGATTCACGCTGCCCCAGCCCGACCTCGGCCGGCGAGAGGTAAAGGCCTCGGCCGCCAAGCTGGCCCATCCCGACCTCGAAGGAGACGCGTGTCCGAAGCGATGGCTTCTGGAAGATCAGCGCCGCGACTTTGCCCGGCAGCAGCGGATGCGGTCGGCCGACCTTCAGATCGTGCTTCAAGCGAGCCGCCCGTTCGAGGACTGCGTGCAGTCGCGAACGGTCGAGATCGGCGATGCCGACAAAATGCTTCGGATACACCTGCTCTACCTCGTGGACGCTGGCGCCGCGCAACCGCCTTGCGGTGACGGCGGCGGAACGCCCTGAGACCACAGGTCGACGGCGGCGTCCGATGAGCCGAGTATAGCACGGTGTCCGACGGCAACCCTGACGATTCCGTCGTGGCGCGGCGGACCGGGCGGGCGTTGCTCAGGTGGCCACCAGGGCATCCTGCAGCGGCCACCCGAGCACGATTCAGCGGCGGCTACTCGGTGGCGGGAGCGCCACAGCCCCCCTGCTCGGCCATCGCCTGCATCGCCTGCTGGATCTCCTCGTCGGTCACGTCGCGCTGATGGGTGGCGATACTCCACACATGCCCGTACGGATCGACGAGCTGCCCGTAGCGGTCACCCCAGAACGTGTCGGCGACGGGCATGCGCGGCGTTGCGCCGGCCGCGACGGCCCGCTCCCACATGGCGTCGGCATCCGCGACGTACAGGTGGATGGACTGCGGCGAGCCGCCGAACTTCTTCGGGCCGAAGATCTGCCAGTCGGGGAACTCGTCGTTCAGCATCAGGCGAGAGTCGCCGATCTGAATGGTCGCGTGCATGATCTTGCCATCGGTGCCAGGCGCACGGTCGATCTCGACCGCCCCAAAGGCGCGCTCGTAGAAGGCAATGGCAGCCGGCGCGTCGTCGACCACCAGAGATGGCGTGATCGTCGAGAAGCCGGCCGGGATCGGCGCGACGGCCTGCATCACGCGCTCGCTGGTCATGGTCATAGCTGTTGCCTCTCCGCGTCGTCCGCCGGTCAGGCGGCAGAGGCCAGCATAGTACAGATGTTCGGATGCAGCTACAGGATCGCCGTCACGGCGTCGTCTCAGCTCCGCAGGGAAGCAGAGATCGCTACCGCGTCGTGCTGGTGCGCGGCGTCGGCGTCGGATTCGGAAAGAGCGTGTTGCCCGGCTTGGCGGCTGGGGCCGTGGTGGCGGCGGGCTTGGCGGCCGGTACGGTGGTGGCGACGGGACGGGCGGCCGTAGGAGCGATGGCTGGCGTCGCGAAGACGTTGCGCGGCGCGGCGGTCGGCGTCACACCGCGAACGATCCCCGTACCGGCCGTGGCGACGGCAGCCGGTGCGCGCGTGCCCGTCGGCGCGGCAGCGCGGATCGGCGGGGTGGGCGTTGGCGGCTCCTGCGGCGCAACCAGGCGCGGCCGGGCCGGCTGCTCGGCCGGGGCCACAGCGCGCTGCTGTGGCTGCGGCTGGAGCGGGATGGTGGGCAAGAGCTGGGCCGGGATCGGCGTCGGGAAGTCGGCGACCTGCGTCGGTCTGGCGGCGGCGCGCGTCGGCACGCTTGTGGGCAGGGCCGTCGGTGGCGGAACAGTCGGCTCGACGGGCACGGGCGTCGGCGCCACGACCACGGGCTGCTGCGCGGCAGTCTCGGCCGCCTCAGCCTCTTCGGCCGCCAGGGCCGCCTCGGCCCGATTCAGAACCACGGTGCTGCCCAGGCCCAGGCAGTAGAGGGCGGCAGCGGCCAGAAACAGCAGAATTGCCAGGACCGCGCCTATCCGCTGAACCTCGCTCAGGCGGTTGAACCAGCGGTCGGCGCGTGCCAGCGGCGACGGCAACGACGGCAGATCAAAGTCGAAGTCCAGGCGGTCGATGAGAGCGAAGGGATTGGGCACGATGGTCCGTCAGGGCCGCGCCCGGTCCCGAGAGGACGGGCCGGCCGGGGGTCGTCGCCGTGAATCGAGCCGTGCACCGGGCCGTTCGAGGCGCAGCCCGGCCGTGCGTGGGCAGTACGGCATGGTGGGCCGAACTATAGACCACGACCCCGGCGCAGGCCAACGCGGGCCGCTGCACGATCCGGTCACAATCGTCACGTCGGGCGTCAGCCCGCTACCGGGTCGGGGCGTCAGCGGTCCAGCACCTCGATCTGGCCGACCTGATCCGTGATCTCGCCGACGACGCTGGCCGCCAGCGTCCCGGCGGCGCGCAGTCGCCCGAGCAACTCCTCCAGACGATCCGGCGCAACGGCGATCAGCAGCCCGCCAGAGGTTTGCGCGTCGGCCAGCAGCAGGTGATCCAGCTCGGAGAGCGACGGATCGAACGCGACCATCGGGCTGACCGACTCAAGATTGCGGCGGCTGCCGCCCGGCATGATGCCGCGCTCGGCAAGCGCGCGTGTCCCCTCGATGAACGGCACCTGCCGCGCCCAGACTCGCGCTCCGGCGCCGCTGCCGCGCACCATCTCAGCCAGGTGCCCGAGCAGCCCGAACCCGGTGATGTCCGTTGCCCCATGCACGCCGACCGCCAGCATCGCTTCGGAGGCCGAGCGATTCAAAGTCGTCATGACCTCCAGCGCCCGCGCGACGATCTCGTCGTCGGCGACTTGCGCCTTGATCGCCGTGGTGATGACGCCAATGCCGAGCGGCTTCGTCAACACTAGCTGGTCACCCAGCTGCGCGCCGGCGTTCCGCACGATCCGGTCAGGGTGGACCGTGCCAAGCACGACCATGCCGTACTTCAGCTCGGGATCGTCCACGCTGTGCCCGCCGAGGATCGGGATGCCGGCCTCCGTCGCCTTGGCCGAGCCGCCGCGCAGGATGGCCTCCAGGTAGTGCAGCGGCAGCGCGCCGCGTGGGAAATTGACCACGTTCAGGGCAAAGATCGGCCGCCCGCCCATCGCGTACACATCGCTGATGGCGTTGGTAGCGGCGACCGCGCCGAACGCCTCAGGATCCTCGACGACGGGCGTGATGAAGTCGAGCGTGGCAACGAGCGCGAGATCGTCGCCGAGGCGGTATACGGCAGCGTCGTCAGAGGTGGCCGCACCCACCAGCACGCTCGGGTCGATCACCGGGGGCAGGTGACGCAGAACCTGCGCCAGCTCAGACGGGCTGAGCTTGCACGCTCAACCAGCGCCGTGACTGAAACCAGTCAGCCGAATGGACGGGTCCAGATCCATCGTCGCTACCCCCTTTCGTCCTGGCTGCTGCTCATTATGGGCGTTCGGGCCGTCAGCCTGTCGGCTCGCGAGTTTGGCGCGTTGGCGGAGTGTTCCCAACCGAACATCCCTGCGAGGAACCGCCAGCAGGGGCGCATCGTCATCTTGTACGACCCCCGCGCCACTGGTATGATCGCCTCACGTCTTGGAACGATCTGGTAGGTCCGAAGCCGGGCTCGCCACAGCGCCAGGGGACGAGCTTCACAGCGGTTGGAGACGTGGCGTGATCGGCACACAGCTCGGCCACTACAAGATTCTCAGTCAGCTTGGCCGGGGCGGCATGGCCTCGGTGTTCAAGGCCGAGCAGGCGGGCCTCGGGCGGCTCGTCGCCATCAAGATCCTGCAGCCATCGTTGGCCGCCGACGAGGTCATCGTCCAGCGGTTTCAGCAAGAGGCGCGGATCGCGGCGAACCTGCACCACGCCCACGTCGTGACGATCTACGACGTGGGCGAGGCGGACGGCGTCTACTACATCGCCATGCGCTTCATCGACGGCGAGAACCTCGGGCAGTTGTTGCGGCGCGAGGGTCCGCTGGAGCCGAACCGAGCGATGCGTATGCTCGACCAGGTCGCCGCCGCGCTCGACTTCGCGCACTCGCGCGGCGTGCTGCACCGCGACATCAAGCCCGCCAACGTGATGGTCGAGCCGGGCGACGTGCTGACGCTGACAGACTTCGGCATCGCCCGCGCTGGCGAATCGAGCCAGCTCACCGCGACACACATGGTGATCGGGACTCCCGAGTACATGTCGCCGGAGCAGGCGCGCGGCGACCCGGTCGACAAGCGCTCCGACATCTACGCGATGGGCGTCCTGATGTACGAAGCGCTCGGAGGCCGACCGCCGTTCAGCGCGGCCAGCACACCGTCGCTGCTCTATCTGCACGTCCACGAGCCGCCGCCGCCGCTCCACCAGATCCGGCCCGATCTGCCGCGCACCCTGAGCGACGTGGTGGTCAAGGCGCTGGCCAAGAATCCGGCCGACCGCTACGGCAGCGCCCAGGAGCTGGTCAGCGCCGCGAAGGCGGCCCTGGCGCAGCCCGTGCAGCCGCCACGGCCAGACCCCGGGCCGGCATTCGGCGCGACGGGCGCGCAGACCGTCTTCGATCCCAACGCCGGACGAAGCCGGACACCGATGCCAGCAGGCCCGACGCCCGGCACACCCATCCCGATGCCCGGCACGCCGGTGCCGCGGCAGCCGCGCGGTCCCGGGATGCCGCCAGGGCAGGGTACGCCGCCGGGTCAGGGGATGCCTCCTGGCGGGCCGGCCGTCCAGCCGGGAGGCTGGGGTCCGCAGGGTCAGCCGGCTCCTGGCTGGGCCGGGCCAGCCCGAGGCAACAGCACCAGCACCCTGACGCCACCGCCGATCTCCGCGCGCAGCGGGCCGTACCAGCCCGGCCCGATGCATGTCGCCGGCACTGTCAGCCTGCCGCCGAAGCGCTCGCCGCTCGTGATTCTCGGACCGATCATCGCGGCGCTCGCGCTGGTGGTCGTCGGCGGCTTCGTGCTGCTGCAATCGGGGCTGATCGGCGGGTCCAGCGCGACCACGGCAACGCCCACCGCCGTCGCCGCGAAGCCGGCGGCCGGCGCGACATCGACGACCGCGCCAGCGGCTCAGCCGGGGCTCACGCCGACGACGGCCCAGGCTGTTGCCGCCAAGCCCGCTGATGCGCCCACCGCAGCGCCCGCCGCGAAGCCAACGGAGAAGCCGGCCGAGAAGCCCACGGCCCCGGCCGCCACCAGCACGCCGGCCCCGCCACCCACTCCTGACGCGATGGCACGGGTGACGGCGGCCCAGGGTGCGGTTGCCGGCGGCGACCTCCCGAAGGCGATTGCCGAGTTGCGCGCGCTTCGGGACGATCCCGTCGTCAAGAACGACAAGGCCACGGCGGCGCTGGTGGATCAGACGCTGGCGCAGACCCACATCCTCTACGGGAGCCAGCTCCTCGAGCAGAACAAGCTCGACGAGAGCTATGCCCAGTTCGCCGAGGCGCTGAAGCTCGCCCCGAACGACAAGGAAGCCCTCGACGGCCAGAAGCGCGTGGTGCTCACCAAGAACTACGCCATCATGGAAGCGAACTGGGGCAAGGACGATGACGCGGGGATCAAGGCCCTGGAAGAGAATATGGTGCTGGACGCCAACTTCAAGGACACGCGCCAGAAGCTGTACGCCCTGCTGCTCGGCAAGGCCGACAACCTGCTGACGGCCGGCAACCGTGACGGCGCATTCCCGATCCTGATGCGGGCGCTCGACGTGCTGCCGGACGGCGGCGAGGCGCAGAAGCGGCTGGCGACCTACACGCCGACGCCACGGCCACAGCCACAACCCCAGCCGCAGCAGCCCCGACCGCAGCCGCAGCCGTACCAGCCTCAACCGCAGCCACAACCCCAGCCGCAGCAGCCGTTCCGTCCGTCCGGCTCGCCGGTCTAGCATCGATTTCGGTCGCGTGCGAGCCCTCGTGTCCTCTCCCCAGGGCGATTGCATGTTGATGTCGTCGTGCCGCCTCGTCGGAGCTTGAAAGCCCCGCCTACCGTCATTCAGTCGCTGCGCGACGCTCCAGTCGCACCAGTGCCGGCCGTTCCTGACGGCCGTCGCGCAGCGACTGAATGACGGTAGGCGGGGACTTCAGTCCCCGACCGACCGTTCCATGATGCTTCGGGTACACCAATGAACATGCAATCGCCCTCGTCCTCTCCCGCGAACCGTTTCTCGATTTGACCGTTTCACATCCGACAGGCGGACTGTCGCCCAACGGACAGTTCGCCTGCTCGGGTGGTTGCACACTGCTGTCAGGAGGCGTCCCATGTGGTCTCGACTGGCCCGAGCGACGGTTGCCACCGCGCTCGCGATCCTGCCTGCGCTCTCTCCGTTCACCAGCGTTCCGGCTTCGGCGGCCGGCTGGACCGCCGGCACCGCGCCGATCCTCGGACCGGCCGCGCAAGGTGACCCTTGCCCCGAGCCGAACGACTCGTTCCAGAACGCCTGCTATCTCGGCCCCAGCTCAGACGCGGCCGGCTACATCTCGTCCGCGAGGGACGTAGACGCCTACCGCATCGAAGTGCTGGACTTCAACACCGATGTCCACGTCGAGATGCCAGAGATGCCCGCCGCCTACGAGTTGTTCCTGGCCGACTGGAACGGCGACGAGATCGCCACATCCGCGCCCGGTGCGAACGGCGCCCAGGTCATCGACACGACGGTCAACATCCCGGGTGCGTACTACATCTTCGTCCACTCCAAGGCTGGCGGCTTCAGCCCGGGCCAGCCCTATCGCCTGTTCCGCTCGCTGACCTATCCTGGCTCCAAGATCCCGGACATCCTGTTCACCAGCGAGTTCCGCGAGGGCTCGAAGGCCGCGACGGAAGGCGACACCGAGTTCGCCACGCACAGCGAGGAAGGCGGCCGCTACACCATCAAGATGAAGATCCCTGGGACGCCCGAGGATCCATCGCAGGCGTGGTGGACGGGCTTCGGCCCCGAGGTCACCGACTTCACGATGACCATGGACGCCCGCGTTGCCAACCAGGTGGACGCTGGCTTCCGTGTCTTCTTCCGCCACGTGGACAACAACAACACCTACTCGCTGGCCGTCGATGCCAAGGACGGCAAAGTCCTGCTGATGAAGATCGTGAACGGCGAGACGACCGGCAACACCGGCTGGCAGGAGTCCAGCGCCGTGGACACCAGCGGCGGTGTAAACCGCGTCGTGGTCCGCTGCTTCCAGGACGAGATTCGCGTCAACGTCAACGGCGAGGACGTGTTCGACCTGAAGGACACCGCCATCGCCAAGGGGCGCATCGGCATCGGCGCGATCGCGTTCGGCCCGCCGCCGGTGGTGAGCTTCGACAACATCATCATCACGACGCCGACCGAGGGCTGACAACGTCGCAAGGCCGCCGACGTGGCGCAGGGGCTTGTCCCCCGCCCGATTCTGTGAGAGGTCGAGCGGGGGTCGCCCCACGGGTCGCTCAGCGCCCGTCGTCATCCCGACCCCATTCGGCAGGCTCAGGGCAAGCTACGCGAGGCACGACCACCACTCTGTCATCCCGACCGAAGCGAGGAACGAGCGAAGGGATCTTCCTTACGCCACCACGATGGGGAAGATCCCTCGACTGCGTTCGCAAGCTCACGTCGCTCGGGATGACGGTGACGGGAGCAGCCTCACGTCGCTCGGGATGACGAGGGAAGCATCGGCATGGGTCCACCCCGGTCGTTCACGACTGACAGACCACCAGGCTACGGCTGGTTGTAGGCTGGGGCGCGGCCATCGCCGCCGCCGGCCACCGTTGACAGCGTCAGGTCTCGGAAGACGACCGCCGTCTCATCCTCGTCGTCGGGGTTGCCCTCGCGGAGCAGCCGGACACCCGCGCCGCCCACGTCGGTCAGCACGTCGGCGGCGTAGAGGATCGGATCGTCGTTGAGGAGCAGCCAGAGCTCGCCGCCGCGCACCCGCAGCCCGAGCCGGTTCCAGTCGGTCGGCGTCGCCAGCCCGCCGATATCCGTCCGCGACGCGACGACGTTCATGTTGCCGTCGATCAGCGTGAAGACCTTCGCCTCGCCACTGGCGAGATTGACCGTGACGCCGGCCAGTTTGCCGGGCTGATTGCGAAGGTAGACCGTCACCTGCGCCCGCTGTGCGCCAGCTACCGCCTTGACGTCCATGGCGAGGTCGCCGTCGCCGATGCTCACGCCGCGCGCCGGCAGCGCCAGCTCAGCCGTCTCCGCCGACTCGACGCAGCGCCCGCCAACGGTGACCTTGAATCCCTCGTCCACCGCCTCCCCGTGCGACCGACCACCAAAGCACCGGCCGGACGGCAGGATGTCGGCGTTGGCGAGGCTGTTCTGGAAGACGCCACCGGTGACCTCTGGCGGCGTCGGCAGCGTAGGGTCGAAGGCGGCCGGCTTGGCGGCAGCGGCAGGCTTCTCCGCAGGCTTCGTCGCCGCCGGCTTCGGGGTAGGCGCGGGTTCCTGCGCGCCCGCCAGCGGCGGCGCGACGCTCATACCGGTCAGGATCGCAACGCCAAGGGCGACGGCGGCGGCCCTTGCCGAGCGCCGCAACAGTTCAACGTTCACAGGTAGCTCTCCCGGGCTCCGTCGCGGCCGTCAGACCGCCGCGCGGATGGTACCGCGGGAACGGGCGCGCCTGTCAGTGGGCGCACGGCGGCGTGACCGCGCCGGCGTGACCGTCAGGGACGCTACCGCCGATTGGCAAGGTACAGTCCCGCCAGGATCAGGCCGCCGCCCACCAGCTGCGACGGCCCTGGCCACTCGCCCAGCACGGGAATGGCCGAGACCATCGCGGCCACCGGCGCAATGAAGCTGAACATCGCCGCCCGCCCCGCGCCGATCTTCCGGATGCCAGCGTTCCACCAGATGTACGCCAGACAGGTCGATACCACCATCAGGTAGAGCAGCCCGATCCAGCCCCAGGCCGACATCTGGAGCAGCGGCGTGCGCGGCGGCTCCAGCAGCGCAAACGGCGTCAGCAGGGCCGTTCCGATCAGCAGCGCGTAGGCGCTCGACTCGCCCAGGTTGACCCGATCGGCCGTCATCCGCACGGCCACGTTGTAGCCGGCCCAGCAGAGCGACGAGCCGATCAGGATGACATCCCCGAACAGTCGCTGACCGCCGGCGCTCCAGGCCGCCAACTCGTTGAGGAGGATCGTCGCCAGCCCCGAAAACGCCAGCAACGCCCCGAACACCTGGTTGCGGCGCGCGCGCTCGCCCGCGAAGATCGACGCGAACGCCAGCGTGAACAGCGGGCTGAGGCCCTGGATCAGCGTCCCCTCGGCCGCGCCGGTCCACTGGAGGCCCACGGTCATCAGCGCGCCGAAGAGCGTCACGCCCAGCAGGCCCAGGATCAGCAACGCTCCCCAGGCGCGCCGGGCCGGCAGTCCGTGCGTCTGCCCGCGCCACCACAGCAGCGCGAGCAGCAGCAGCGCCCCCGAGCCGAACCGCAGGCAGGTCAGCGTCAGTGGCGGCAGCTCGGCCACGGCGAGACGGGTCGCCGTCGAGCCGACGCCCCAGCCGGCGGTCGCGCCGACCAGCGCGAGCACCGTCATCAGATCGGGCCGTGTCGACGGAGCGTGCACCGGCGCCGCGCTCATCGGGGCCACGTCGCCGGCACGGGTGTGAACCCGCCTATCGCGCGCAGGACGCCGTCAGCGCCGAATCGTCGCCTGAACTCAACCATGCTGAGCGGGAGGGTAGCACGCATCCCCCGAACACGGCTCGGGCGGCCCCAGGGCGATTGCACGTTCGGGGATGTTCCCGCAACGCCATGCGACGCGCAGTCGGGGGTTGAAACCCCCGCCTACAGTCATGCCGTCGCTGCGCGACGGACGCCGGGAACACCGTCGATGGGCGAGACGGGAGCGTCGCGAAGCGACTGCAGGATGGTAGGCGGGGCTTTCAAGCCCCGACACGCTGCACGACCCGCCCAACCTGCAATCGCCCTGCGGCAGGCCCGGACCGTATTGACACGCTCCCGAAACCGATGCTATAGCTACAGTACCAGTCAGCGTTAGCACTCTCAGCGGATGAGTGCTAACCTGCCACAGCGGCCGGCTGCTGCAGCGGCTCGCCGAGGTGTTCACTTGGAGCAGGACGCGTGGAGATCACGACCCGACGGCGGCGCATGCTCAAGCACGTGGTCGAGGAGTACGTCCGGTCGGCCACGCCGGTCTCGTCCGAGGTCATCGTGCGGCGCTATGAGCCGTCCGTCAGCTCGGCCACCGTCCGCAATGAGCTGTCGCAGCTCGAAGAGCTCGGGCTGATCTCCCATCCGCACACCTCGGCGGGCCGCGTCCCGACCGACGTGGGGTACCGCTTCTTCGTCGAGCACCTGATGGAGCACGAGGGGCCGCCGGCCGGCGAGCAGCGGATGATCCGCCACCAGTTCCACCAGGTCGAGCCGGACGTGGACCGCTGGGCGCATCTGGCATCCTCGGTCCTGGCGAACGCCGTGCAGTCGGCCGCCGTGGTCACGCCATTGACCTCCGCCCGGGCGCGGGTGCGCCGGGTGGCGCTGGTCTGGGTCCAGGACACCGTGGCGCTGGTGACGGTGCTGCTCCATTCCGGCGGCGTACGCCAGCAGGTGCTGCACCTGGAGCAGGCCTGCGACCGCGACGCCCTGGACCGGGTCGGCAACTATCTGACGGCCCTGCTCGACGACAAGGCTTCTGACGAGGTGAGCTTGCTCGCGGCGACCCTGGATGCGCCGGATCGGCAGGTCGAGCGGCAGGCTGCCGTGGCCGTCGCCCGCATCCTGGAGCACGCCGACGAGCTGGCGTTCGAGGACGTGTACTACGAGGGCCTCGGCCACATCCTCAGCCAGCCCGAGTTCACCTACAGCCAGAAAGCTGTCCCGCTGGTGCAGGTGCTGGAGCGCAGCCAGATGCTCGGGCAGCTGCTGTCGCAGGCGCTGCACGGCAGCGGTGTGCAGGTCATCATCGGCACCGAGCATCCGCTGGAAGAGATGCGCGAGACGAGCGCCGTGCTGGCCCGCTACGGCGCAGGCACGGACGTGCAGGGTGTGCTGTGCGTGCTCGGGCCGACTCGTATGGCGTACTGGCGGGCCGTGGCAATGGTCGGCTTCATCGGCGACCTGCTGGACCTGCTGGTCTCGGACGCCATCTCCAACGGCGACAAGCCGACCGGACGCACGGCCTCCGCAGCCGACGCCGCGACACGACCAACCGACCCGGACAACGGGCCGGATCACAGGAACTAGACGATGTCCACTGACCCGAACACGACCGACAGCGGTGCGCCTGACACGGCCCCGCAGGACGCCCTGGCCGCCGCTGAGGCGAAGATCGCCCAGCTCGAGCAGGAGCTGGCCGACGCCCGCGAGCGGGCCGACCGCTACCACTCGAACTGGCAGCGCTCCGCCGCCGACTTCCAGAACTGGAAGCGGCGCACCGACCAGGAGAAAGCCGACCTGAGCAAGCAGGCCGAGGGCGCGATGGCCCTGGAGCTGCTCCGCGTCATCGACGACTTCGAGCGGGCGTTCCAGGTGCTGCCCAGCGACTTCCGCACGTTCACCTGGATCGAGGGCGTCTACATGATCGGGCAGAAGCTGTTCGCGCTGATGCAGGCGCGCGGCCTGGCTCCGATCGACGCGCTCGGCCAGGAGTTCGACCCGTACCACCATGAGGCGGTCCTGCGCGACGAGGGCGCGGAGGGCAGCGACACGCTCGTGGTCGTGCAGGAGCTGCAGCGCGGGTACACCTTCCAGGAGCGCGTGTTGCGCCCCACGATGGTCAAGGTCGGGCCGCCGGCGGCGGCCACCGCATCCGCTCCGAATGGTGAGCCTGCCGATCCGAATGGTGAGCCTGCCGAAGGCGGCGAAACATCGGGAACCGACGACGCCCCTGTGGCATCATAATCAGTCGATGCAGCACGACGAGATGAGACGCGTCAGCGCACCGTCGCCCGTCCGCCCGCGCCGAGAAGCTCCCGAGGAGGCCCATGGCCACCACCAAGCGTGACTACTACGAAGTGCTCGGCGTTGGCCGGAGCGCATCCGAGGACGAGATCCGCAAGGCGTACCGGCGGCTCGCCCTCCAGTTCCACCCGGACCGCAACAAGGACGCCGGGGCAGCCGAGCAGTTCAAGGAAGTCAAGGAAGCGTACGAGACGCTCGCGGATGCCGAGAAGCGTCAGTTGTACGACCGCTTCGGGCATGCGGCCGCCGAGCGCGGCTTCAACGGCAACGGCTTCAGCGGCTTCGCGGGCTTCGGCATCGAGGACATCTTCGAGAGCTTCTTCGGGGCGAACGCGGGCACGGCCGGCGGGCGGCGCAATCGGGTGCAGCGCGGTGCGGATCTTCGCACGGACGTCACGCTGACCCTGGAAGAGGCCGTCTTCGGCGTCGAGCGCGACATCACCTTCCCCAAGCACGAGACCTGCGCTCGCTGCGACGGGAGGAAGATCGAGCCTGGCAAGCAACCGGTCACCTGTACCCGCTGCAACGGCACGGGCGAGCTGCGGCGCAGCCACCAGTCGATCTTCGGGCAGATGGTCAACGTCAGCATGTGCGACCGCTGCCGGGGCGAGGGCAACATCATCCAGGATCCGTGCGTCGAGTGCCGTGGGCAGGGCGTGGTGCGGGCGACGCGCACGCTGCGGGTGAGCATCCCGGCCGGCATCGACGACAACTCGCAGATCCGGCTGGCCGGCGAGGGTGAGCCGGGGCCAGCGGGCGGCCCGGCCGGCAACCTCTACCTGCTGATCCACGTCCAGCCCCACCGCTACTTCCACCGCCAGGGCAACGAGCTGCTGGTCGAGCTGCCGATCAACGTCGCGCAGGCGGCGCTCGGCGACGAGCTGGAGATCGAGTCGCTCGACGGACCGGTGCCGATCAAGGTGCCGGCCGGCACCCAGAACGGGCGGACGATCCGGGTGCGGGGCAAAGGTGTGCCGTATCTCCGCGAACAGACGCGCGGCGACCTGCTGGTGCGGTTGAAGGTCTCGATCCCGACCGAGCTGTCGGCGCAGCAGCGCGACCTGTTCAAGAAGCTCGCGGAGACGTTCGACAGCAAGGTCACGCCGCAGGAAAACAAGGGATTCTTCGACAAGGTCAAGGATCTACTGGGCTAGCTGGTTGTGCTCCAGCGGTCGGGGGGTGAGGGCCATTCCCACCGTTGAGTGAGGGCCTCCATGCCATGGAGTCACCATGCCTGAAAGCTGGTTAGAGTTGAGCAGCGTCTCCGAGCCGGAGGCCGCGGACGCCGTTGCCGAGGTCTTCGGGCGGTGGGGACGGGGTGTCGCCATCGATCAACCGGTGCTGCAATCGCCAGATCAGGACGGCGGCTGGATCGACCCGAATCGCAACGTGGTCGTCAAGACGTACATCCCCCTGGACGAAGAGGCCGAGGAGAAGCGACGGCTGCTCGAAGAGGCGGCGTGGCACCTCGGGCGGCTCCGGCATGTCGAGCCGCTCCAGGTCAAGGTGATCGCCGAAGAGGACTGGGCGACATCCTGGAAGCGCTTCTTCTTCCCGCATCGCGTGGGGAAGCGACTGGTGATCGTGCCGTCCTGGCGACGACGCGCCCGCGAGCCGCAGGATCTGGTGATCCGCCTCGACCCGGGGATGGCGTTCGGGACCGGCCTGCATCCGACGACCCGGATGTGCCTCGCGGCGCTCGAAGACCTCGTCCAGCCCGACGACAACGTCTTCGACTTCGGGTGCGGCTCGGCCATTCTCTCGATAGCGGCGGCCCTCCTGGGCGCGAAGAGGATCGAGGCGATTGACGTGGACGCCATCGCCGTCGAGGTGGCGCAGGAGAACGCCCGACGGAACAAGGTGGCTCGGAAGATCCGGATCCGCAAGGGGACCGTCGAGCCGGGTGTGCCGGTCCCGGGCGCCCCGTTCGACGCAATCGCCGCGAACATCAGCACGTTCATCCTCAAGAACGCCTCAGCGGGCCTGCGCGACGCCATCAGGCCGGGCGGTCAGGCGGTGCTTTCGGGCATCCTGGCCACCGCGGCAGATGATGTGCGGGCTACCTACGAAGCAGCCGGGTGGGAGTACGTCGAGACGCGCGGCGAGGGCGACTGGATCGCCATGATCGTTCGACGACCGGCAGCGAGCTAGCCGGCAACCGGCTCGGACCGATGACGCGCGGCTTCCACCGGTTCTTCGTCCAGCCAGACGCCCTGCACGACGCCCGGCCTGGGGTCGATGTCGTGCTGACCGGTTCGCAGGCCCACCAGATCAGCCGCGTGCTCCGCCTGAAGTCTGGGCAGCAGGTCGTGCTGCTGGCAGGTGACGGCCAGGAGCACCTCGTGCGGCTGACCGAGGTCCGCTCCTCAACGGTGGTCGGCACGGTCGAATCGGTGCGGGCTGGCCGCCCCGAGCCGCGCCTGACGCTCACGCTCTACCAGGCGCTGGTCCCGCGCGAGCGCTTCGAGACGGTCCTCCAGAAGGGCAGTGAGGTCGGGGTTGCGCGCTTCGTGCCCACCTGGTGTGAGCGGAGCATCGTGCCGCGCGGCGAGGCCGTGGACGACAAGCGGCTGGAGCGCTGGCGGCGCGTCGTGACCGAGGCCGCCGAACAGTGCGAGCGCAGCACCGTGCCCGAGGTTGGCCGGCCTGCGAAACTCGCCGACGCGCTGGCAGAGGCGGCAGCACACGGTCCGGTGGTCGTGGCCTGGGAGCGCGAGTCCGAGCGAGGGCTGCGCGAGGTGCTGCGAAACGGGAAGGTCAGCATGGCACTCTTCGTCGGGCCGGAGGGCGGCTTCTCAGGCAGTGAGATCGAGCTGGCACGCCGTCTCGGCGCGCTGACCGTCTCGCTCGGGCCGCGCATCCTCCGCACCGAGACGGCCGGCCCGATCCTCGCCGCCCTGGCCCTCTACGAGGCTGGCGACCTCGAACCGCCGCCCGGCGATACACCAGCGGTCGATGCTGCTCCAATGGAGAATGTGCCATGACCCGACCGATCTTCCTCCTGACCGATTTCGGCACACGAGACACCTACGTCGGCGTGGTCAAAGCCGTCATGCTCGGCATCGCGCCGGACGCCACGCTGGTGGATCTCACCCACGAGATCCCGCCGCGGGACGTGCGGGCCGGCGCGTTCGCGCTGCTGACGGCCATCGAGTATCTCCCTGCTGACGCGGTCGTCATGGCCGTGGTCGATCCGGGCGTCGGGTCGGCCCGACGGCCCATCGCCGTGCAGGTGCGAGACCAGACATTCGTCGCTCCGGACAACGGGCTGCTCTCCTGGATCTTGCAGGATCTGGCCGGCCCGTCGTCCGACCGATCGCGCGCCGAGCGGCTGCGGATCGTCGAGCTGGACAGCCCCGAGTTCTGGCGCTCACCCCTCAGCGCGACCTTTCATGCCCGCGACCTGTTCGGGCCGGTGGCGGCGCACCTGGCGCGCGGCGTCCCATTGGATACAGTCGGATCGCCAGCCGAGCCAATCGTGGAGCTGCTGTTCCCGTCACCGCAGCTGACCCGTGCGCCCGGCGGCCAGATCGTCAAGGCCGAGGGGACGGTCGTCCACGTCGACCACTTCGGGAACCTGATCACCACGCTCGGGCTGGCCGACCTGCCGCGCCGACCGTCCGTCGTCATCGGCGACGAGATCGTCGAAGGTCTGTCGCCGCACTATCAAGTGGCCGAGGCCGGCCAGCTTGTTGCGCTGATCGGCAGCACTGGCCTGCTCGAGATCGCCGTGCCGAACGGAAGCGCCAGCAAGACGCTCGGTCTCGGCATCGGTGCTGGGGTCACCGCCACCTCAAACCACGACCAGGCCGGCCGTGACGCGCCGCGGCCACCCACTGCCTGACACTGGCCGCGGCAGACGCCTGCGACGGTCGCCGCTGGCGCTCGTCTGGCAGGCCACTGGTAGGATACGTGCATGCTGACCGACCAGCCGACCACCCCGCGTCCGCCGGCGCGCACAGCCGCCTTGCACTCGGTCGGGTGCAAGGTGAACCAGGGCGAGCTGCGCCAGTGGAGCGTCAGCCTTGCCCGAGTCGGCGTCAAGCTGGTCGATCCTGGTGAGCCGGCCGACCTCGCCATCGTCAACACCTGCAGCGTCACGGTGGACGGCGACAAGGGCTCCCGGAAGGCGATCCGGCAGGCTGCTCGTGCCAACCCTGACGGCTACCTCGTGGTCACGGGGTGCTACGCCTCGGTTGACGCCGGGGCCGTCGCCAGCATCGACGGCGTCGACCTTGTCGTCGGCAACGAGAGCAAGGACGGCATCGTCCGGGAGCTGGCGGCGGCGGGTCTCGTGCCGTCCATGCCGGACGTAGGGGACGCCGCGCCCGATGGAGACACCTGGACGCACCGCTCCGAGCGGCCCGGCTGGGTGACGCTCATGCCAGCCCTGGAGCGGCGGGGCCGGGCGTTCGTCAAGGTGCAGGACGGCTGCAACAGCCACTGTACGTACTGCATCGTGCCGCTGGCGCGCGGCCCACAGCGCAGCCGGCCGGTTCAGGCCATCGTCGACGAGGTCAACCTGCTCTACCGGCTGGGATACCGCGAGGCGGTGCTGACGGGCGTGCAGATCGGCGCGTACGGCTCGGACTGGGACCGCGCGACACGACGGGTCCACCAGGGCAGCGGCCCCTCGCTGACCACGCTGGTCGAGCGGGTGCTGACCGAGACCCCGATGCCCCGCATCCGCATCTCGTCGATCCAGCCGCAGGACTGGCCGCCCGGCTTCCTCGATCTCTGGAGCGACCCACGGATGTGCCGGCATCTGCACCTGCCCCTTCAGAGCGGGTCGGACACGGTCCTCAAGCGGATGGTCCGGCGGTACAGGACGGCGGACTTCCGTGCGCTGGTTGCGCGGGTTCGGGCGGTCCTGCCCGACGTCGCCATCACGGCCGACCTGATGGTTGGCTTCCCTGGTGAGACGGCTGCCGAGCACGCTGACAGCCTCACCTTCGTGCGGGAGATGGCGTTCGCGGAGCAGCACGTCTTTCGCTACTCGCCGCGCCCGGGCACAGCCGCCACCCGCCTGCCGGACGATGTGCCGCCGGCCATCAAGCGGCAGCGCAGCGACGAAGCCCGGGCGCTCGACGCGACGCTTCGCACGGCCTATCGATCTCGGTTCCTGGGTCGGACGCTGCCCGTGCTGTGGGAGGAGCTTGCGCCCGCACCGCTCCGAGACGGTGAGCCGGCGCTCTGGACCGGCCTGACGGACAATTACTTGAAGGTCTACGCGCGCGACACGACGGGAGCACTGCACGACGGGCAGATCACCCCGGTCCGCCTGGGCGCACTGGCCGAAGGCGGCATCTTCGGCACGCTCGCCCCGACTGCCGACATGGTCGTCGCGGCGCATCGCAGCGCGGCTGCAGCCCGCTCACGCTAGTTCATTTCGGCGCTCGGAAGGAGCCTCCCATGCCCGACTGCATCTTCTGCGGCATTGTCGCCGGGACCATCCCATCGAAGATGGTCTACCAGGACGACAGGATCACGGCATTCTGGGACATCGACCCGAAGATGCCGGTCCATCTCCTGATGATCCCGAACACCCACGTCGGCTCGGTCAACGAGCTGGAGGAGCGACACGAAGGCGACATCGGCTACCTGCTGCGAGCAGCACAGGCGGTGGCGAAGGAGGCCGGCGTTGGCGAGAGCGGCTTTCGGCTGGTGATCAACACCGGGCCGGACGCGCAGATGTCCGTCGGTCACCTGCACGTGCACGTCTTCGGCGGCCGACCGATGACGTGGCCGCCGGGGTGAGCGTGTCAGTGGCGCGGGGGCCGGGCCACTGACACGCCGTGGTCGGGATGGCGGACGGGAGGTCGTTTCTCGCCGCAGTCGGGATGACGATGGGCACCGAGCGACCCTGCGATTCACGCCTGCCGAGCCACTAGTCCAGCGAGCCGCGCGTCGTGGCTCCCGTGGTCGAACCGGTCGGCGCGGTGGACCGCCAGTCCTGATTCATCGTCTCGGTGGCGCTGTCCATCGCCTTCTCGTTCAGCTTCAGCCCATCCTGACGAAGCTCCTCGGCCACGACCGTCAGGATGATCTGATTGATGTCCTGCACCATGTCGGTGTAGGCGCGGTGGTGCCGCTCGGCCAGGGCCGCCGTCTTCTGGTCGTTCAGCATCAAGGCCGTCCCGTACAGCATGTGGTAGCCCATCGCCGCCAGGTTGAAGGCCGTGTAGTCGTCGCGCAGGATCTTGGAGGCGGCCTCCGGGCGAACCTTGTCGATGACGCCGGCCGCCATCCCGAAGAGGTTGGTCACAGCGCCCTTCAGCGTGCCGGTGCTGCTGCCGCCGATGCTGTCGAGGTGCGCCTTCATGGCATCGCGCTGGTTGCGGACCGTGCCATGAAACCGGCGGACCGCCATCGCCGCCTTGGGGTGATCCTTGACCTTTTCAACCTGGGCATCGATTGCCTGCTCGATATGCGCCTCCAGCGAGTACATGTCGCTGGCGTAGGTCTGAATCGTGGAAAGGCTCTTATCGTCGGCCATGAGCTGCCTCCTCTAGCTATGCGTCGCGCGGAGGGAGACACCGGGCGCCGTCTCCGGCCTCCAATCGGCGAGGGTACGCAGATTCCGTGCCCGGTCAGGACAATGCGTGGACGCGCTTCGGTCCGCCGGGGCCGGGCCAAAGTGTCGCCGGATTGACTGACTCGCGCCCGGATGGTGTCGTATAGTTGGTCGGCGCGAGTGCGGTCGCCGCGAGATGAGTGCGTCCGCCAGTCGGCCTGCGTCAGCGCCGACTGCCAATCGCACAGAATTCGGGACCGCGAGGCGAGCTGTTGTCCTCCATCGCCGACCGTGGCATTGCCGAGTCGCGAGCGCTGGAGGCCGCGCAACGCGGCGATCCCCACGCCTTCAACGAGCTTGTGCTGCTGCACCAGACGACGGTCTTCAACGTCGCGCTGCGGACCATCGGCCACCCCGAAGACGCCGCCGATGCCGCCCAGGAGACGTTCGTCGCGGCCTACCGCGCCCTGGGCGACTTCCGGGGCGGCTCCTTCAAGGCGTGGCTGCTGCGCATCACGGTCAACACTTGCTACGACTTGTTGCGGCGTCGGCAGCGGCGGCCCTCCACCTCGCTCGACGTGATCGTCGAGGAGAGCGGCGACAACCCGATCTTCGCCGACCGCCAGGTCAGCCCGGAGCGGGCGGCCCTCGGATCGGAGACGGTCAGCATGGTGGAGCAGGGGCTGCGGCTGCTGCCCGACGATCAGCGAACCATCGTCGTGCTGTGCGACGTCCAGGGGCTGAGCTACGAGGAGGCCGCCGAGATCGAAGGCATCGCGCTGGGGACGGTCAAGTCACGGCTGAGCCGCGCCCGCGCCCGCCTTCGCGAATTCCTGACCGAACGCGGGGAACTTCCGAGCGAGCTTGAGCGTCATGATCAGTAAGATGCGAACAGCGCCGCGTGGCGCGCACGCTGGGCCGGGCAGCCCCGGTGATGCAGGGCACTCTCCTTGCAGGGGGCTGGCAGGACACTGGCGAGCGTGCACAGCGCGGCGAGAGTTCGTTACCCTAGCGCCCCAGTGGGTTGGTGTAGGGCAGCGGTTGGAGACTGGCATGTACCTGGGAAGTGCGGCTCGTGCGTGAGATCGGGAGTCCGGAGCACGCGTCGACCGAGCAGTTGTCGGCACTGCTCGACGACCGGGCTGAGCCCGGCGACCGCTGGTTCCTGACGGACCACGTCGATGGGTGCCACCGGTGCTCGTCCGAGCTTGAAGGCTTGCGCTCGGTCCAGATGCTGCTGCGGGCGATACCCCTGCACCTTCCTCCCCGCAACTTCACCATCCCCGTCCCCCTTGCGGCGTCCAGGCCACGATACCAGCGGCTGATCCCGTTCACGCGGGCGCTGAGCGCGCTGGCCGCCGTCCTGTGCGTAGTCTTCTTCTCGGCGGACGCCCTGCTGCTGGGAGGCACCTCGGCCAAGCAGTACCAGGAGACGTCCGGCGCGATGCAGATCACCACGACGATGGTCGGGGGGCAGCCGTCGGCACGGTCGGCAGCCGAAAACGCCGCCGAGGCCCGCACAGGCACGACAGCCGGCCGCGCCGAGTACCCGCCCGTGGCCGAGGCCGCGAAGCCGGCCGAGGCGAGACCCGCCGACGCCGCCAGACCGGCCGAGGCTGCGAAGCCGGCCGAAGCTGCAAGGTCCGCGCCGGCGGCCAGCGCGGCGAGACCGGCCGCGGCGGCGCCACCTCCCGCGCCAGCGGCGGCGCCCGCGGCCGCTGCACAGCCTGCACAGCCAGGATCCGCCGCAAAGCCAGCGGCTGCGCCGGCCGTCCAGCCGGCCCCTGCCCTCGCCCCCACGCTCGGCCCCCTGGGCACGACGGCCCCCTTCCAGGCCACCCAGCAGCCGGCCCAGGCCACGATGCCGCCGCGCACCACCTCTGTCGCCGTGATCGCGCCGCCGCAAGCTCCGGCCGGCACCGGCGCGGAACTTGCGCCGATCGCGCCAGGGACCACCGCCGACCTGCCGACCCGGGTCGCCGGCTTTGAGGTCACGCCGCTGCGCGCGGGCGGCCTGATCCTGGCGCTGATCGCGCTTGTCCTGCTCGGCTGGTCATTGGCGCTGGGCCGGGCGGCGCGCACTTGAACCCATGCCGGCCTGAGACCATTCTGAGACCATACGGGTGCGGCGTCGGGCGCTCTCGGGATCAGCAGACCCGGCAGCGCCCTCTCCGCCTGCCCCGTACATGCCCCCACGCGCTGAGGCCGCGCAGCCTCAGCGCACCGCAGAGAGGTCAGGGTCTGCAGGTGGCGTCACCACAGACGATCAGCTTCAAGTTGCCGTTGGTGACGTCGTAGTAGCTCACGACCGGGTGGCCGCTGGCGTTCAGCTGCAGCGAGGTGTACTGGCCGACATCCCCGCCAGAGTCAAGCGTGCGGATGGTGGGGGCCGAGCAGGTGGCGTCTCCGCAGACGAGCAGCTTCAAGTCGCCATTGCCCTCGTCGTAGTAGCTCACGACCGGCTTGCCGCTGACGTTCAGCTGCAGCGAAGTGTACCAGCCGACGTTGCCCGCTGTATCGAGGATGCGGATGGTGGGGGCCGAGCAGGTGTCGTCATCGCAGACGAGCAGCTTCAAGTCGCCGTTGGTGCTGTCGTAGTAGCTCACGACCGGGTAGCCGCTGGCGTTCAGCTGCAGCGAGGTGTACCGGCCGACATTGCCCGCTGTGTCAAGGGTGCGGATCGTCGTGCCGGCCAGGCAGGTGGCGTCTCCGCAGACCATCAGCTTCAAGTCGCCGTTGGTGCTGTCGTAGTAGCTCACGACCAGCTTGCCGCTGGCGTGCAGCTGCAGCGAGTTGTCCCGGCCGACGATGCCCCCTACATCAAGGGTGCGGATGGTGGAGGCCGAGCAGGTGGCGTCTCCGCAGACGAGCAGCTTCAAGTCGCCATTGCCCTCGTCGTAGTAGCTCACGACCGGGTGGCCACTGGCGCTCAACTGCAGCGAGGGGTACCGGCCGACGTCGAACGCTGTATCGAGGGTACGGATGGTGGGGGCCGAGCAGGTGGCGTCTCCGCAGACGATCAGCTTCAAGTCGTTGATGATGGCCGACCCGTAGCTCACGACCGGGTGGCCGCTGGCGTTCAACTGCAGCGAGGTGTTCAGGCCGACATCCCCGCCAGAGTCAAGCGTGCGGATCGTCGTGCCGGCCGAGCAGGTGGCGTCTCCGCAGACGAGCAGCTTCAAGTCGCCATTGCCCTCGTCGTAGTAGCTCACGACCGGCTTGCCGCTGGCGTTCAGCTGCAGCGAGGTGTACCAGCCGACGTTGCCCGCTGTATCGAGGATGCGGATAACGTTTGTCGATGCGGGCGTTGGTGTACCCGTGGAGGTCGGGGGACCTTCGTTGGACTTGTCCGTGGTGGAAGGCTGGCGGGGCTGCTCGCGTATCTGGACCGAGCCGGTCGAGCGGCCCTGGTTGGCCGTGCCCTGGCGGTCGGTCTGGTTGGTCACGCTGCTCGCGACGAGCGTCCCGTCCGGCAGCACCTCCACCTCGACGCTCAGCAGGTCGTCCTGGGCGATCTCCGGCAGCCGGCCGCGGACCCAGGCCAGGCTGATCGTGTAGCGGACGGGCGCGCCGCTGTCATCCGAGACGATGGTCAGGCTGCCGGCCGGCGAGAGCGACGAGCCGCTCGGCTTGCCACCGTCCGCCAGCCCGACCAGCGTGAAGCTGGCCTGGACCGTGGACGTCGCAGGCTGGAGCACCATCACGCCAGTCAGGAGCGCCAGCAGCGCCATGGCAGTGAGTCGGTTGAGCATGGAACGCAATCACCCTTCGACAACGCGCAAGTCTACACAGACCTCGGGCTTCTGTCAAAACTCCAGCTACTGTCTTCTCAGGGTGATTGCATGTCGGGCGCGTCGTGCGCTGAACCCGTCAACCTGAGAGTGGCTGGCCTGCTCCTGCTGGCCCGAGCGTCGCCAGCAGGCGTGCCCCTGCCCGCTCCGGCGGTGTGGGCCAGCCGTCGGCATGGCTGGCCTGCCGCGCCACCCGGGGCAACACGTCCAGCGACACCGCTTCGACGATCTGGTCGGGCATCACGACCACCTCGGCCAACCAGGACGTTGCGCCGTCCTCGACCAGGACACGGTCGCCGTGGCGGAGCGTCACCCCGTTGGGCGACGCCCACACCAACCGATGCCGTAGCCAGCCGGTCACGGCTCGGACGCCGACCGGGCGCTCGCCAGCCACGCTCAGGCCACCCGGTCCGTGCGCGGCAGATCGAGCGCCACAACGTCGAGTGCGAGCCGTGCGTTGACGTTCTGATCCAGCATCTGGAGGATGTCGCGGACGCTCTCCACGGCTGCGCCGGCCTGTCGGGCGTCGAGCGTCCTGGCCAGCCGCTCAAGTTGCCCTCGCCGGTCCAGGTTCACGATCCGATGGGCCAGCCCGCCCTGGAGCAGCAGCACGTCGCGCCACCAGCGCAGCCAGACCTGGAGCGTCTCGCGCACGCTGTCCTGATCCTTCGACCAGCGGTCCCCGAGGGTCCGCGAGAACTGGAGCCGCCCCACCCGGTCCGCCGAGAGCAGCGCCGTCAGCTCGTCCAGGTGCTTCGCGCGCCGTTCGAGCGCCCGGCTGTCCCCGGCAAGGTCGAGCGCCCGCCCGACGCAGCCGTCGGCCAGCGCGGCGATCAGCTCGGCCCGCTCAGGCTCGACGTTGCTCTGCTGGGCGAGATAGCCGGTCAGCCGCTCCCGTTCGAGGGGCTTCAGGCGCAGGTGCTGGCAGCGCGACACAATCGTTTCGAGCGTCGCCTCAGGATCGACGGTCGTCAGGACCATGACGACGGACGGCGGCGGCTCCTCGATGGTCTTGAGCAGGCGGTTGGCAGCATCTGGGTGCAGAAGCTCGGCCTGCTCCAGGATGTAGACCTTGCGGTAGACGTCGGCGGCCCGCAACGACGCGTCGGCCTGGATCGACTCCACGTCCGCCACCCGGATCACGCGGTGTGGCGCCTGCACGCCGACAACCCGAACCTCGGGGTGCCCGCCGCTCTCGATCAGGCGGCAGCGGCGGCACGCGCCGCAGGGCGGATCGCCGGCGGCGGCCTCGTCCGCGAACAGCGGGCCGTGCTCGACGCCCGGGCCGAGACGCTCGCAGTTCAGCGCCTGGGCCAGCCGCACGGCCAGCGTCCGCTTCCCGACGCCGAGCGGGCCGCTGATCAGGTAGGCGTGGCCGATGCGCCGGTGCTGAATCGACCGGCGCAGGAGATCGACGGCCCGCTCGTGGCCGACGATCCCCCAGGGATGCTCGGTGGACACGCCGCCTACATGCCCGTGAGCGGCGGCGGCTGGATCCGAAGGTCGTTGGCGATGGCGCGCACGCCCTGGACGCCGCCGGCCACTTCCTCGGCGTACTCACGGTCCTCGTCGGTGATGACCTCGCCGGAGATCGTCACCACGCCCCGCTCGGCGGTCGCCTTGAGCCCGTGAATCCAGATGCCGGCGTTCGAGATCAGCACTGCTTCGACCCGCGAGGCGAGCGCCAGGTCGTCGATGGCCTGGAGCGAGGAGGCCGTCGGGGTGATCTCGGCGCGCTCCAGCGAGTAGGCGAGCAACTCGACCGCCTGGTTGATCTCCAGGTTGGCCGTGTTCAGCACCATGTCGTAGGCGTGCACGTCGAGCCAGTCGGCGTTGTACATGTAGCGGATGAACCCGCCGCGCTCGCGGTCGCTCCGCCGCACGACCTCGGCCGCCGTGTTCGGGTCCAGGTTGCCGGCGTGGCGCTCGATCACGCGCTGCACGCGCACGTTGGTCGGCGCGAGCGTGATGGTCCGGAGCGCATGGCTCATGCCGCGCATCAGGTAGTTGCCGCCCAGCCCGACGATGACGGCATCGTCGTCCTTGGCGAACCCGTAGACCCCACACCGCACCACGATGGCGTGACGGCGGCGTTCCTCGTTCAGACGCTCCCAGAAGGACGGGCGCGTCTCGGCGATCTCGGGCGCATTGGCCTCGACCTCGCCAAACTCGCGCACGTAGTCAAGCAGCAGGCGATGATCGAGGTATCGGTAGTTCAGACGCTCGGCCAGCGCCCGGCCGATCTCGTCACCCCGACTCCCCAACAGACGCGCAATGGTCACCACTGGCATGTCACCCTCCGCGCCCCAATGCGCTGGAGCGTCCGCCGGCTCCGGCAGTGACCGGATTCTAGCATCTGCCCGAATCGAAGGGAGACGTTTCTGCCGGTCGTGACAGGGCCGACAGGTCGCGGCCGCCAGGATGGTGAGCGCGAGCCTGACGGCGCGTCGGCAGCGGCTACGGAGCCCGGGCGGCTGGCGAGCCCTGCGGCACCAGGTTGTCTGGCGGCCGCGACGCACGCGCGCCGTTGGAGACGGTCCGCTGAGCCAGGCTCGGCGAAGCGACTGGCCGGGCCGTCGCGTTCGGGTCGGGCGTCGGGAGCGCCCGTGTCGGCAACGGCGTCGAGTCCGGGATCGTCTCGGCGACGGTCAGCGTCGGGGTGGTGGCCGGCGAGCCGCCGACCGTGACGACGAGGTACGGCGCGCCGCCATCGCCCGAGCGCGTGAGCGTGCCAGCCGACGACAGGCCGGTGTCCAGCAAGGCGCAGCCAGTGGTGACGAGCGCCAGGAGGCAGGCTGTCACGCTCATCCAGAAGGCGCGCCGCATCAGGGAATGAGAACGCATCAGGCTGACAATCCTCGCGAAGGCACGGCCATGTTGGCGCGGATTCGCACCATACACATGGTCTTTCACACATTCAAACGTCGAGGGGTGGCCGACGAGGACATTTCGTGGCACGCTCTCCAGACGGCAGCCCGACCCGTTCGCCGGCCCGCTTCGCCCCGCGATCCCTGCGCGCGCCCGGTGCTCATCCCTCTTCTGTCTCCTGAAGGCGACGAAACACCCATACCGTTGCCACAACTCGCGATCCGGACTACAATCGCCCAATACCTGCCCGAACGTGACGACCAGCGGGGTTGTCTCTTGCGACGGCATGGGGATTGAGTCCCGGTGTGTCCGCTCCTGAGCCGCTGATCCGAGATCGCGTGTCCCACGGGCGCACCCGGCAGCCGCTGGTGCCCATCCGGCGGTTCCTGCGCCGTGAAGCCGCATCTTCTGTCGCACGGCCTGAGCGCTCGACGCTCTGGATCGGCGCCCTCGTCCTGGCGATCCTCGCCCTGGCCCTCGCGCCGCTCGACCTGCTGCTGCCGAAGGCCCCGCTGGCTGGCCGGATCCGCGACGCCGCCTCCGGCGAGCCGATTGCCGGCGCACGCATCGGCGTCGGGCGGTCGGCGACCCAGACCGGCGCCGACGGCCGCTTCGCCGTGGATCGCGTCAGCCCGACCGACCGCCTGCAGGTCGAGGCTGACGGCTACCAGTCGGCCCAGGCGAGCATCCTGGCGCGGCGACAGGTGGACGTCGAGCTGGCGCCGCGCGCGTTCGCCATCGACGCCCGCGACGCCGAGACCGACGAACCAGTTGCCGACGTCATCGTGCAGGCGGCTGGCGCACGGGCGCACTCGGTCACCACGGGCCAGTTCCGCATCGAGCCAGCCCGTGAATCACTTCAGGTGACCGTCTCGTCTCCCAACTACCGGGACGCGCTGGTCACCTTCCGTGGCGAGCCGAGCTTGCGCGTTCACCTGCAGCCACGGATCCTTGGCGCGGTCATCGACGGCACCACCGGCCGCCCGATTCAAGGGGCGTTCGTCTCCGACGGCGACCTTGCCATGACGACCGACACAAACGGCCGGTTCGAGCTCGAGCGCCGGCCGCGGGGTCCATTGCGGGTGCTCGCGCCCGGCTTCAAGCGGCTCGACCTTGACGCCAGCCAGAGCCGGCTCGTGGTCGCCAGCCTCGAACCGTTCACGGCGCGCGCCGTCTATCTGACCTACTTCGGCGTTGGCGACCGTGCCCTGCGCGAGAACGTACTGGCGCTCACCGAAAAGACCGAGGTCAACGCCGTCGTCATCGACGTCAAGGGCGACCGTGGCCGGTTGTCGTACCGCAGCAGCGTGCCGCTCGCGGAAGCCATCGGCGCGAACGCCGAGACCACTGTCCCGAACATCGACGAACTGCTCCAGCAACTGAAGCAGCGAAACGTCTACACCATCGCGCGGATCGTCGTGTTCCGCGACGAGCTGCTGGCGAAGAACGGCGAGCCGGCCGGCGTGGACGTGGCCGTCCGGGAACGACTGACCGACAAGCCCTGGACCGATGCCGAGGGCCGCTTCTGGGTCGATCCGTTCCGCCCCGAGGTCTGGGAGTACAACGTCCAGCTTGCGCGCGAGGCGGCCCTCAAGGGCTTCGACGAGGTCCAGTTTGACGACGTGCGCTTCCCTGTCGAGCAGGCCGGCGGCGGGATGCTCGCCAATCAGGCCCGCTATTCGCGGCCCTGGCACACTGCACGGGATCGGGTGGACGCCGTCAGCGACTTCCTGCGGCGGGCGCACGACGAGGTCCGCGTCTCGGGCGCGTTCGTGTCGGCCACCGTGATGGGGTACGTCGCCTGGAACGACGGCGACAACGGCGTCGGCCACGAGTTGACGACGCTCGCCAGCCTGGTTGACTACCTCTGCCCGACGTTCTACCCATCGTCGTTCAGGGCCGGCGTGCCGGGCTTCATCAACTACCCGCAGGTGATCCAGCGCCCGCACGATGTCGCCTTCGAGAGCGTCCGGCGGGCGCGAGCGCGAACGCTGGAGCAGGGCGCGGTCGTGCGGCCCTGGCTGCAATACTTCGACGACTACTCCTGGCAGACGGGCCGCGCGTATCGGACGGCCGAGATCGACGCCCAGCGGACCGGTGCGATGGCGGCGGGAGCGAACGGCTGGATGATGTGGGATCCGTCGAACAAGTACGCCCGTGGCGGACTGGGCGTTCGTCCGTGACCGACCGCCCAACCCTGAGTCTCGATCCAGCGCTGATCGAGCGCGTCCTGGCCGAAGCGCTGGCAACGGGGGGCGAGTTCGCGGACCTGTTCGCGGAGGACCGGCGGGCGACCACCTTCACGATGGAGGACGACCGTCTCGACCGGCTGCAACTGACCCAGGAGCGAGGGGTCGGGGTGCGCGTCGTCGCGAACGGGGTCACGGGCTACGCCTACGCCGATGGGTGGGACGAGGCGGGGCTGCTCTCCGCGGCGCGCGCGGCCCGTGATGTGGCGCACGCGCCTGCGCCCAGCGCCCAGGTCTCCCGGCTGATCCCCGTCGAAGCTGGACACGCCCCGCGGCCGGCCCGGCCAGCCGAGTGGGCCACCATCGACGAGCGGGCGGCGCTGCTCGAACGGGCCAATGCTGCCGCCCGCGAGGCCGGCCCCGAGGTCGTCCAGGTCACCGTTCGATTCGCCGACGTGGTGCAGCGGGTGCTGATCGCCAGCTCAGACGGCACGCTGGCCGAGGACGAGCGGCGGGTCGTGCAGATGATGACGGCGGTCACCGCCGAGCGGAACGGCGTTCGGCAGGTCGGGCGGCGGGCGCGCGGTGGGCAGCTTGGCCTGGAGTTGTACGACCGCCACGCCCCGGAGATCCTGGGGCGCGAGACGGCGGACGGGGCCATCCGCATGCTCGACGCGATCCCCGCGCCGGCCGGCACGATGCCGGTCGTGATCAGCAACGGCTGGGGCGGCGTCCTCTTTCACGAGGCGGTCGGCCACGGACTTGAGGCCGACCACATCGAGCGGAACAGCTCGGTCTACGCCGGCAAGCTCGGCCAGCGGGTCGCCAACCCCATCGTCACCCTGATCGACGACGCGACGATCCCCAACCATCGTGGCTCGTACCGCGTGGACGACGAGGGTGTGGCCGGGCAGCGGACGATGTGCGTGGTGGACGGCGTGCTGGAAGGGTACCTGACGGACCGCAAACACGCCCGCGCGCTGGGCCTGCCCACGTCAGGAAACGGACGGCGGCAGTCGTTTCAGAAGCTGCCGATTCCGCGCATGACCAACCTGATCGTGCAGCCCGGGCCGAGCACGCCCGAAGAGGTGCTGGCCGACACGCCGCGCGGCCTCTTCGTGGTCAGCCTGGGAGGCGGGCAGGTGGACACCACCAGCGGGCAGTTCGTGTTCTCGGTCACCGAGGGCTACCTGATAGAGAACGGACGCCTGACCGTGCCCGTGCGCGGCGCGACGCTGGCCGGTGACTCGTTCTCGGTGCTGGCGCGCGTGGACGCCGTGGCCAACGATTTCGCGCTCGACCCGGGGCTGGGCACCTGTGGCAAACAGGGACAACACGTGCCCGTCGGCGTCGGCCAGCCGACGCTGCGAGTCAGCGAGATGATCGTCGGCGGGACGGCGGGGGGCGGCGCATGAGCGCCCCACTCTCGGCCACTGACGGACTGGACATCTGCGCGGACATCGTCGAGCGTGCCCGTGCGGCGGGCGCCGACGAGGCCGAAGCGTACTTCGAGGCCGCGACCAACCGCGTGGTGGATGCGCGGGGCGGCAGCATCGAGTCGCTGACGACGGCCGGGACGCGCGGCGTCGGCGTGCGGGTGCTGGTCAACGGCGCGCTCGGGTTCGCAAGCGGCTCGGACCTGGACCCGGCCGGCCGGGCCGACCTCGCGGAGCAGGCCGTCTGGCTGGCCCGTGCCAGCGCTCCCGACCCCTCCCGTGTCCTCCCCGATCCGGCCCCGATCTCGGCGGCCGACCTTGGCATCTTCGATCCAGCCGTCCCCGAACTGTCGGTCCAGGAGATCGTCAGCCTCCTGACCCGCACGGAGCAGGCCGCCTTCGCGGCGGATACCCGCATCGACGCGCCGCACATCGAGCGCTTCGGCCAGACCGTCGAGCGCATCGCCGTCGCAAACAGCCGTGGGATCGCGCTGACGACGGCGGCCACATCCTGCTACATCTCGCTGAGCATCATCGCGCGCCAGGACGGCCTCGCCGAACGCGGCTACGCTGGCGTGGTCGCCCGTGGCCCCGGCGGCCTCGTGCCGGAGGAGATCGGCCGGCGGGCGGCCCTGCGAGCCGTCACCCCGATGGGCGGCGCGCCGCTGACCACCCGTCGCGCCACCGTTGTCTTCGAGCCAGACATCATCGCGGACCTGCTGCGTGGGGTCTCACAGGCGCTCTTCGGCGATGCCGTGGTCAAGGGGCGCTCCCTCTTCGCGGCGCGCAACGGCGACGAGCCGTGGATCGGGCGGCGAATCGGTGCGGCAACGGTCACCTTCGTGGACGATGGGACGGTCTCCGGTGCGCCCGCCACCCTCCCCTTCGACGGTGAGGGCGTTCCCAGTCAGCGCACGCCGCTGATCGAGCAGGGCGTGCTGCGCGGCTTCCTGCACAACGTCGAGTCGGGGCGGCAGGCCGGCGCAGGCTCGACGGGGAACGGCACGCGCTCGCAGTTCAAGTTCCTGCCGGAGGTCGGCGGGACCAACCTGATCCTCAGTCCGGGGACGCGCTCACCTGAGGAGCTGATCGCCGGCGTGGACGAGGGACTGTACGTCGTCTCGTCCAGGAATGTCGGCGGCATCAACCCCGTCAGCGGTGACTACTCGGTCGGGGCGTCTGGGCGGCGGATCTCCAACGGCGAGCTTGCCGAGCCGGTCAGCGGCGTGACACTCGCAGCGCCGATGCTCCAGGTGCTGGAGAACCTCCGCGAATGCGGCTCGGACCTGCGCTGGATCAGCGGCGCAGGCGGGTACGTGGGTGCGCCGACCGTCGTCGTGGACGACGTGACCATCGGGGGGCGGTAGCGGCGGCCTGTTGGGCGGCGTATCGGGCGGCCTGTTTGTCAGTCGCCGGCGGTGTTCCCGAAACGCCGTCAAGCGAGCGGTCGGGGACTGAAGTCTCCGCCTACACGCATGCAGTCGCTGCGCGACGGCCGTCGGGAACGGCAGGCACTGGTGCGACTGGCGCGTCGCGCAGCGACTGCAGGATCGTAGGCGGGGCTTTCAAGCCCCGACGCGGCGGCACGACGCGCTCAACATACGATT